>NZ_JACBEZ010000001.1:0-252073 GCF_013391465.1 Acinetobacter sp. SwsAc2
CATAAATTCGGAAATTAATTGGAATATTTTGACCATTTTGATCTGTCGCATACAAGGTAATGAGATTAATACCCTTGACGGATCGGTGGTGTTTGCCTGACCAAAAATAGCTAACTAAGTCCATATGCTGACTATATGGTTTATCTAAAACAGTATCATCAATACTGACTATAAGTTTATTATTATCAATATGTTGAATTGCTTCTTGATATAGGTCGTGAGGTGTGTAGTCTTCACGTTCTAGAAAGCGATTTACACTATCATGCGAGATGTTATAAGTCTCGGCAAGTTGTGTGCAGCTAATAGAGTTCGGTTCTGTCATGAGAAAGCCCATATAAATGGGTAGAGTACAAGTTGCTGTAGAAGCATTTTTAATTCGTCTGATCACAGATACTTTATAAAGTATTTTAATACTTTTTTGAATCCGTCAATGCGTAAGTCCTATAGTACATCGCATTTTACAGTATGGTTTGCACTGTCATTACGTAGACGAGGTTTTACTTTTGACGGCACAAAAGTAACAAAATGCCTTTGTTCCCCTGATATGGCGTCCCTACCATACAGTGAAACAGCGACATCCATGTCGCTTCATCATTTGACCTGATTTGGGTAGAACCACAATAAATGGGTTCATGTAATACCCAGCGAGTCGCTTTCATGTCTAGCCTGCTTTCTATACAATAAAAACAGAAAAAATTGCCAAGACTGTAGAGCAATACGCAGCCATCGCTAAGGACAAATACAATGAGTAAAGACAATATCCGCGAACATTCAGCTCCTGTTTATGAAGGCATTGAAAATGCGCCCGCACGTTCCATGATGCGTGCCACAGGCTTTAACGATTCAGACTTTACTCGTCCCTTTGTTGGTATTGCGTCTACTTGGGCTAATGTCACGCCATGTAATATGCATATCAATGAACTGGCACGTGAGGCCGAAAAAGGGGTCAATCAAGCTGGTGGTAAAGGCATTATTTTTAATACCATCACCATTTCAGATGGTATTTCTAACGGCACCGAAGGTATGAAGTATTCATTGCTGAGCCGTGAAATTATTGCGGATTCGATAGAAGCGGTGGTGGGATGCCAAGCCTATGATGGCGTTATCGCGATCGGTGGTTGTGACAAAAATATGCCGGGTTGCATCATGGGCTTAGCCCGTTTAAACCGTCCAGGTTTGTTTGTTTATGGCGGTACAATTAAGCCTGGCGCAGGACATACCGACATGATTTCCGTCTTTGAAGCTGTGGGTCAGCACGCCAAAGGTGAAATCAGTGCCATTCAAGTCAAACAGATTGAAGAAGTGGCCCTGCCGGGGCCGGGTTCATGTGGTGGCATGTACACTGCAAATTCGATGGCCTCTGCGATTGAAGCCTTGGGCATGAGTTTGCCGGGCTCCTCTGCACAAGAAGCGGTTTCTGATGACAAGCGGATCGACTGTCAAAAAGCAGGTGAAGCGGTGATGAATTTACTGCGCTTAGACCTGAAACCACGCGATATTATGACCAAAGCTGCATTTGAAAACTCAATTAAAGTGCTGATTGCCTTGGGTGGTTCGACCAATGGTGTGCTGCACTTACTGGCAATGGCACATACTGCTGGGGTTGAGCTGAGTTTGGATGATTTCGTCCGTATCGGGCAAGATATTCCCGTAGTGGCCGATGTGCGTCCATCTGGCAAATATTTGATGTCTGAGCTGATCGCGATTGGGGGCATTCAACCGCTGATGAAGCGAATGCTTGATGCTGGCATGCTCGATGGTTCATGTTTAACGGTCACTGGAAAGACCTTGGCGGAAAATTTGGCTGAGGTTGAAGACTATCCAGAAGGTCAACAGATTATTTTACCGTTCGACGCGCCAATTAAAAAAGACTCTCACTTGGTGGTGCTTAAAGGTAACCTGTCTCCAACAGGTGCTGTGGCTAAAATTACCGGCAAAGAAGGCCTTTACTTTGAAGGACCTGCACGTGTCTTTGAAGGTGAAATTGGCGCAATGCGTGGCATTTTGGATGGCGAAGTTCAAGCGGGTGAGGTGGTGGTGATTCGTGGTGAAGGGCCTAAAGGTGGTCCGGGTATGCCTGAAATGCTGAAACCGACCTCAGCGATTATTGGTAAAGGTTTGGGCAAATCTGTGGCGCTGATCACCGATGGTCGTTTCTCCGGCGGTAGTCATGGTTTTGTCATTGGTCATGTAACCCCAGAAGCCTATGAAGGTGGGCCAATTGGTTTAGTACAAAATGGCGATAAAATTTCAATCAATGCAGAAACCCGCGAAATGACGTGGCATATTTCGGCAGAAGAGGCCGCAGCGCGTCAAGCCGCGTGGGTGAAACCGCAGCCGAATTATCGTTATGGGGCTTTGGCCAAGTTTGCAAAACTGACCACTGGTGCGGAAAAAGGCGCGGTAACTGATCTAAATTTAGATGTCTAATTGATCATTTTGCTGCGAATTGATATAAACCCTTGTAGTACTTTCAAGGGTTTAATTTAGAGGCTTTGCTCATGTCACTGTTGCGTCGATGGTTCGATCCGATTCGATCGCGTTGGTTTTATCAAAAACCGATTCGTCAAACGGTCGTATCTACAGAACAAGGCTTGAGTATTCATTTACGCCTCGACGATGTATATAGCTATTTAGCGGTTCAGCAGTTACCACAAATTGAAGAAATTTTAGCGGACGAACTGAAACCATTGAAGGTGGTCATTTCCAGTCAGGCTGCTGCCCCCCCGAATCAAATGTCGGCTTTGGAGTGGCAAACTTATTGTTTAAATGATGCCAAAATTCTGTCGCGCCAGCACCGTTTTAGTTTTCACGAAACGCCAGAACAACCCAGTCCAGAGGCGCTGAGCCAAGCGGAAACCATCTTGCGGCATACACCGCTGCGTGGGCAGGACTTTTTATATTTGCTGGAAGATGTGTTTCACATGCTGTGGCAAAAACAAGAGGGTAAGCTGCGCACCTTATATGCGATGGCCAGCCGTCACCATCAAGAGCAACACTTTCCAGAACGTATTTTTAATGATGAGGCGGTATTGGCCAGTTACTTCCAGCTTGGTGACCGTCAGTACCATGCCGTCGATGATCTGCTGCGTTTAACGCGCCGTTTAAAACAACAAAAATTATTTACCGATAATCCAATTTTCTTGATCAATCATATTGATTGGCGTGAGCATTTGATTAGTGATGCTGAAGAGTTAAATGAAATTCAGGCGCTCGATCCAGAGTTAGACTTATACGTTGCGCTGGAAGATCCAATTTCATGGTTGTTATTGGCTTATATTAAAGAAGAACTGGCCGATTATTATAATATTCAGCTCAATGTCTATCCGCTCAGCTATCACGGTCGAGACGGGTTTGATTGGAGTTTGGCAACGCGTTTATCCAAACGGACAGAAATCAAATTCACACCGTTTTGCCGTCCGACGCAAGCAGCCACTTTGGCGATGGCACAGTTATTTTATAGCGTGCCTGAAGAGCAGCGCGTTGATGCCATGTATCGGATTTTGAAAGCCGTTTGGACCCAAGGCAAAGATTTATCCTTTAAATCGCACTTTGATCAACTGATGCAAGAATTGGAAATCACAGCATTGATCACCGAAGATGTGGAAGCCAAGCTTCAAGAAAATGACATGCTCTGTGAAATGAAGTCCCAGCCTGATTTCCCCGTGATTGAACTGCGTGTGGATGGGCAGAGCTATGTCTTTAATAGTCTGTATCGCGTCTGGATGATTGAAAGTATTTTCAGTAATGTGCTGGAAGATCAATATAAAACCGACCCTGTGGATGAAAGCGAAGGCTGAGTTTTGTATATCTCTTATTGATCAAAACAGTCCAATAACATATGAAACCTAAAGCCGATGGTGTTTTTTGGCTGAGTTATTAAAGTGCTTATTAATAATGTTAATGAGGTTTAACAATTAAATTTATTGTTAAATTTTATTAATAAATAGGCTTCCAAATGAAAATGATTATAATTGGCATTCTTTCTGTCTGTTGATTGATGTTATGCGTTTTCATATTTCTTCTTTGAGCTTATCCATTCTGGCCGTGATGACTACAGCAGCGTTTGCTCAGGGCGAGACACAGGAAACAGCATCATCCCAAGTTTTACCGACTTTGCAATTTGAAGCCCAAGATGCAGATGTAAAAGCGGCATATGCAGCAAAAACTGCATCAGCTGTTTTGCGTTCAGATGCACCGCTGTTTGAAACAGCACAATCGATCAGCGTGATTAGTGAAAAACAACTCGAACAGAAACAAGCGAAAACACTGTCTGAAGCCTTGCAGGGTGTAGCGGGGGTCACCGCAGGACAGTATGGTCGCCGTGGTTGGGATGACTTTATTATTCGTGGGCAGGTTTCCAGCGCACAGACCTATGTCGATGGCTTGCGTATTCAAACTTCTGATAATGCCCTACGTTCAGAAGACATCAGTGGTTTACAGTCGATTGAAGTGGTGAAAGGGCCGACATCGACAGGTTTTGGCTTTGCCTTGCCGGGCGGCTTAGTTAACTTAACCACCAAACGTCCTGAAGCTGAAACTTTTTCTCGGGGCAGTGTGAGCTATGGCAGCAATGCCTTTGTGGATGGCACATTTGATATCAACTATGCGCCAAATGATAGCGAAAAAGGGGCGTTTCGTGTGGTGGGTCATGCCTCTGACCAAGATGATCCAACTGATTATGTTTATTATAAAAATTATTATATTGCACCGTCTTATAATTTTGACTTAGGTGAAAAAGACGAACTGTCTGTGATTGCCAGCTATCAGCATCGGGATTTTATTCGCCAGCAGGGGATTCCCTATAGCAATGGCGCTTATAAAAACTATTCACAGACCTTATTCTTTGGCGATTCTGACTATGGTTATGACGTTGATGTTTATCGTTTAGGTTCGAACTATGCGCATTATTTTGATAATGCTTGGACTTTTAAACAAAACTTTGCTGTGACTAAAACTGAGACATTGGGTGATTCGATTTTAGCATCTGGTCGAAGTGTATTACCTACAATTAAACGTGCAATTAATAATCAAGATAAGCAAGATGTGAATTATACTTTGGATAATAATTTGCAGCGCAACTTTAATTTTGGACTTATCAACTATGATGTGATGGTTGGTGTAGATATGATGCGTGAGCGTAGTGATTATTATCGTCGAACAGATACGATCAATGATTTTGATGTAAATAATCCAAGTTATGGAAATATAAGTATCAAAAAAGTAGGTGTGCCAACGGAAGAAATCACCTATAGCCAATATGCAGGTTTGTATTTAAGAAACACCATTAAAATTGATGATGACTGGATTATTGGGCTCTCTGGACGCCATGACTGGACTCAAGTTGAAATTGACAATATCTTAACAAATACAACAACTAAAAACTCGGACAATGCTTTCACGGGTAATGCATCTTTGATGTATCAAATCAATGATAAGTTTGCGCCCTATGTGAGTTATGCAACCTCATTCTTTCCTGTGAGCGACACTGGCGCTGGCGGAACACTATTGGACCCTGAAGAGGGAGAACAGTTTGAGGTTGGGGTTAAGTTCCAAGGGCTGAATCAAAGACTGCAAGGTTATGTGGCTTATTATGATTTAACCCGTCAGAACGTGACTGAGTCGGATTCTACCCTCGGTTATTCTGTGCAAATCGGTGAACAAAAAACCAAAGGTTTTGAAACGGAATTATCCGCTGCATTGACGGATCAATGGAACCTGACTGCAACCTATAGTTATATTCCTACCGCGGAAACGACAGAAAGTACCACCAGCAGTGATATTGGTAAGCGGATTAACCATGTGCCTAAAAATGCAGCCTCTTTATCAACCCAATACTTCTTTGCTGATGAGCCACTGGGCTGGAATATTGGTGCCAGTGCGAATTATCAGGGCGAGCGTACAGCACAACGAGGGACTTCTTATGTCCCACTATCGAGCTATACGCTGTACGACGTCAGTGCTGGCTATGAAGCTAAAAATTGGGGCGCAAAGTTCAGTGTAAAAAACCTGTTTGATAAAGAGTATCTAGTCGGCACCACGCCAAATGCGCAATTGGTGAATTGGGGCGATCCACGTACTTTCCGCTTCAGCTTAAATTTTAAATACTAAGCAGAAGCACACTGCATCACATCTGGATTCAATAACAGTTGAGTCCAGACCATTCTTTCCAGTAAGCCTCAATCTTTGGTTGAGGCTTACTTCTAAAAACAGTGATATGAGCCCAGATTTAAATTTTATAGCATGGCGCTAAGTGTTTAGAGAGAAGCGTCATGCTTGCTTTTGTTATTTTTGTTTTTGCTGTCGCAGGCATGATTAAGGGTACCATTGGTCTGGGTTTGCCCGCCGTGTCGATGGGACTTTTATCTTTGGTGATTAGCCCATTTCAAGCGGCAACTTTGCTGATTATCCCTTCCATGGTCACGAACTTCTGGCAATTGTTCGCAGAAGGACGTGTACTGCGACTGGTACAACGCTTTTGGCCGTTGCTGGTGGGCATGATCATTGGTTCAGTTTGGAGTGTTTTTCCTACACTTGGACATGGCGAATTTCAAAGTGAAGCGCTGTTGGGCGGGATGCTGGCCATTTATGGTCTATATGGTTTGTTTGTCAAAAACATGCCCAACTTAGCCCCGTATGAAAAATATTTATCACCGATCATGGGCTATTTGGGCGGTGCTTTGACGGTGGCGACAGGGGTGGTGGTGATTCCCGTGGTTCCATATTTGCAGTCCTTGCATTTGAAACGGGATGATTTGGTACAATCGCTCGGCCTTGCCTTTACCGTTTCAACTTTGTGTCTGGCCACGTATTTACATCGAAATCCTGTTGAAAACACTCCAATTGACTATCAACTGTCGTTGATCGCACTGCTGCCTGCATTGCTCGGAATGTGGTTGGGCACTAAAATTCGCTACCGCATTCCTGAACAAGCCTTTCGTAAGGTGTTCTTTGTGGGCCTAGTGCTATTTGGCAGTTATATGGTTTTACATCAACTGGGCTGGCTTTAATGCGGCCTGAGTTGGTCATGTTGGCTCAAGAGGAATTGACTAAAGCGTTGGTAATCTACTGCGAGCTGATCAAAACACCGTGCCGCTAATAGCAACTTGCGGTTGGCCCATTTGCCTAAGAGTTCAACCTGCTGAAAATCATACTGTACTTTTAAACGTAGGGCTGCCCGTTTGGGAATAATCGCAATGCCGACGCCATTGGCAACGACTTGGGCGATCGCGGCAAAGTTCGGCACCCGTAGACGATAGTGGATGTCACAGCCTAAGCGTTTGGCTTGAGCTTCTATTGACTGTTGTAAGGAGTGATATTGCATGAGGCCCACAAATGGATGTTGCAGTAATTCTCCCAGTTCTAGTTGTGCCGCAGTGGCAAGTGGATGCTGGCTTGGGCAGATCAGTACCAACGGGTCTTCAGCAAACTCTTGAGTTTCAAGCTGCCCTGCATCAAAAAAACCAGAGATCAGCCCCAACTGCGCCGTACCTGTACTGAGGGCCTGAATGATGTCATTGGTTTCGGCTTCTTTTAATTCAATATGAATCTTCGGATTTTCCATTAAATACTGCGGCAATAAATGAGGTAAGTACTCACTCTGCGCCGATGAGTTGCACCACAATATAATGTTGCTCGTTGCACTGTGAGCAAAGGGCAGCATGGCTTGTTGTAATTGCTGCTGTTGTTGCAGTAAGTGCTGCGCATATTCCGCAAAGGTTTGTCCAGCAAGGGTCGCTTTTACCCCAGTTGCATGGCGGGTAAATAAACTGACTTCAAAATGGTGTTCTAATTTTTTAATTCGCTCACTGGCGGCCTGTAAAGAAATGGCGGAGCGTTCTGCACCCTTGGTAAGACTGCCTGTACTCAGGATATTGATAAACAATTGCAGATCAAAAAAATCAAGGCGCATGGCAGGGTCAAAGCGGAAAATGTTGCTTTATCTTAGTCCTTTTTGCGTTTTGAGACATCCCTTTAGGTGTAATAGGAGTCAGAGCATTAGACCAAAAAAAGCAGCCCGAAGGCTGCGATCAACAATGGATAATCAAAATATCAGATAGATTAATCTTTTTGCCCTAAGCTGAAGAACCAGTTTAAGAACAACGCTGCAAACGTAGCAGTACCAATACCACCCAAGTTAAAGTTGCCAATTTGTAAGGCAAAATCACCTGTACCTAAAATTATGGTGACTGCTGCGACCATCAGGTTTTTGTTCTGTGAAAAATCGACTTTGTTTTCAATCCAAATTTTTGCACCCGCGATGGTAATCAAACCAAACACTACAATCGACGCACCGGTTAAAATCGCGGTCGGAATGGTATGGATGATGGCACCAAATTTCGGTGACAGACCCAAGAAAATGGCAAACACACCTGCGATGGCAAAAATGATGGTCGAGTAAACTCGTGTGACTGCCATGACTCCAATGTTTTCACCATAGGTGGTCATGCCTGGTGCGCCGACACCGCCTGCTAATGTCGTTGCGACACCATCGGCAACAAACGCTTTACCAATGTGCGGATCAAGGTTTTCACCGGTCATCGCACTCACGGCTTTAATGTGACCGAGGTTTTCTGCCACCAAAATTAACGCAATTGGTGCAATGATCATCATGGCATTGGCATTAAATTCAGGCGCATGAAAAGTCGGTAAACCAAACCAAGCGGCTTGTTGAATTGGTGCAAAATTAATCGCTGTGCCATAGCCCATAACGTTGGTCACGATGAAATAGACCAAGTAAGACAGTAACAAACCAATTAATAATAAGAGACGCTGCAATAAACCACGGGTAAAGACTGCAATCGAGCCCATACATAATACGGTAACTAGTGCCATCCACATATTAAAGGAATTGCCCGCAACGCCTTTGACCGTCACTGGCGCAAGGTTGAGACCAATAATCATCACCACAGCACCTGTCACCACAGGCGGCATCAGTTTTTCAATCCACTTAGTGCCCGTTGCCATGACCATAAAACCAAACAAGGTATAGAGCACGCCGCAGGCAATAATACCGCCGCCCGCCATAGCTAAATTTGGATTGAGTGCGCCTGTGCCCGATGCGGTATAGCCCGTTGCTGCAATCACGACCCCAATAAAGGCAAAACTTGAACCTAAATAGCTTGGAACACGTCCACCCGTCATAATAAAGAACAAGATGGTACAAATCCCGGACATTAAAATAGCAAGGTTGGGATCGAAGCCCATTAAGAAAGGTGCAAGAACCGTTGCTCCAAACATGGCAAAGGCATGCTGCACACCTAAAATTGCACTTTGTGAAGCAGGGAGGTATTCACTTGTGCCAACAGGACGTGCATCGATATTGCCTTCGTACGGGCGCCATTTGGGAAACCAATTGGACATTTTTTGAGCACTCTAAAGATAAATTGTGCACATCATACTCTTGTTTTTTAGAAGATTTAATCAGTGATACAAAAAATTGTTCAAACTAATCTTATGACTTTTCAGAACTTTTTACCGTATGGTAAAACTTTTAATTTTTAAAAATAATGAAAAATCAATGTTTAATTGGTAAATTTAGCCAATCGCTCATTCATAAATATTTATGATTGGATTGATAAAAAATTATAAAAGGTTTGACCATGCGGTCAATAAAAAAGCACATCATGCTGATGTGCTTTAAATGGAGCGGGCTTAAAACTTTATCCTGTGTTACGAAGACCCGCTGCAATGCCGGCGATACTCACCATAAGTGCATGATCTACAGGTGTATTTGTTTCCTGACGCTCTTCTAGGTAGCGGCGACGACGTTTCATTAACTCTGCTTGGAGTAAATGCAGCGGCAATAAATACGGTTTGCGCACTCTCATTGACTGATCTAAAACTTCGTTACTGCTGAGGAGTTTAGACTCACCTTTAAGCGCCAAGAGGGTTTGCACTGCATACTTTAAGCGCTGACGTAGATGTTCACCGAGCACTTTCAAGTCCTCATCATCGGTCAGGTGCGACTCATAATATAGCGCTACATGAGCATCAGACTTTGAGAGCACCATTTCCAACATATCAATCAGGGTTTGGAAATACGGCCATGCCACCAGCATTTCATCTAAGGTGGCTTTATGACCTTGATCAATCACTTGGTTAATTGCCGCGCCAGTACCTAGCCAAGCGGGTAACATCAAACGAATCTGGGTCCACGCAAATACCCAAGGAATGGCACGTAGAGACTCAATGCCGCCAGTGACTTTACGTTTTGCAGGGCGTGAGCCAAGCGGTAACATTTGCAGTTCAAGCTCTGGCGTGACGGTGCGTAAATATTTGACGAAGTGCGGGTTTTCTCGCACGGTCTGACGATATACCTGTACCGACAAATCGGTCATGCTGTGCATTAACTCGCGCCACTCAGGTTTTGGGACGGGTGGTGGAAGTAAAGTGGCTTCTAAAGTGGCAGCGGTATAAATCTCTAGGTTTTGTAGCGCAATGCCTTCTAGGCCAAACTTGAAGCGAATCATTTCACCTTGTTCAGTGACTCGAATTGCACCTGAAATCGAGCCAGGTGGCTGTGAAAACAGGGCTTGTTGCGTTGGCGCACCGCCACGGCTGATGGAACCGCCACGACCATGAAATAGTGTGAGTTGTATGCCATGCGTTTTCGCAATTGCGGTTAATTCTTCTTGCGCACGGTACTGTGCCCAATTGGCTGACATAAAGCCTGCATCTTTTGCAGAGTCTGAGTAGCCAATCATGACTTCATGTTTGCCCTGAATATGCTGTTTATACCAATGCATATTGAATAAGGTATTCATGGTGGCTGCGGCGCCATCTAAGTCTTTCAATGTTTCAAACAATGGCACCACACGTAGTGGGTGTTGGATACCTGCTTCTTTTTGCAAAAGCAGTACCGCCAGCACATCACTTGGATATTCAGCCATCGAAATAATGTAGGCACCTAAACTTTCTTGAGGCTGCGCTGCCAAAGTGCGCATGGTGGCAAACACTTCTTGCACTTCAGGTTGTTCAATTAAGCTTTGCGCAGGCTCATTTAAATGCTTGGGCAACAGTGGACGTTTGCTTTGTAGTTCCTGCAATAAGAAGTTTTGGCGCGCTTGTTCGGTCCACGTTTCAAAATTACCCAGACCCAAATATTCAGTAATCGCCGAAATCGCTTGGCGATGACGGCCCGATTCTTGGCGAATATCCAGTTTCAGCAGTTCAATCCCGAAACAGTTCACCCGATGGATAAAGTCCAGCAGTTTCCCATTGGCAATTTCAGGCAGATTGCTGGAAATCAAAGAGCGATAGCACAGCAGTAAAGGCTGTAACAGTTCCTCTTTGGCTTTAATCACCAAGCTGTCATCGGCATCGGCACCGCGCAGTTTTTCTGCGAGCCAATGGCGCGTAGCTTTTAAACGTTCGCGAGTATCGCGTAAATATTCACGGTAGGGTTCAGGATGGTCTTGACCCAAGGCTTGACGTAGTTCATCGCTACAACTTTGAATCGACAGTTCCCAACGCAAATCTTCAATGTCACGTAAGTAAAGATCAGCCGCTTTCCAACGCGATAGCCACAGGACTTCTTGAGTAATGTTGTGTGTCACATTCGGGTTGCCGTCACGGTCACCACCCATCCATGAAGCGAAACGTACAGGTGCCACATGTAAAGGCAGACGTTGCCCACAGTGTTCGATCACCATGTCGTCTAGTTCACGCATGAACTTCGGTACGGCATTCCATAAGGTTTGCTCAATGGTGGTAAAGCCCCATTTTGCTTCATCGACAGGGGTTGGACGGTGTTGACGAATTTCATCGGTCTGCCATGCCGAACAGATCAGTTGTTTTAAGTCTTCAAGGACTGTCTGGCGCTCACGAGGGGTCAGTTTTTGCTGATCCATTTTAAATAAGGCATCGTTGATACCATCATATTTTTGGATCAGGGTACGGCGGCTAACTTCAGTGGGGTGAGCGGTGAGAACCAGTTCAATATTTAAATCACAGATTTGCTGGAACAGCGTATCGGTTGAAATGTCGTTATTTTTAAATTTAGCAAAGAGGTGGTCGAGCGGATTTGGAGAGGGTGCGGTCTCATCAAATTCACTTTGACGACGGCTACGGACCACATGGTATTGCTCCGCAATATTGGCAAAGTTCAAAAAGTGGGTAAAGGCACGCGTCAGCGGCAGAATTTCATCATCTTCAAGGCTGAAAAACAGTTGTTCCAGCTGTTTTTCGGCTTCAACTTGACCATCCCGCGCCCCTTTGGATAAGGCCCGAATTTGCTCGACCTGATTAAACAAATCTTGTCCTGCATGCTCCTTGAGGGTTTCACCCAATAGGTTACCGAGTAATCGGACATCTTCACGTAGTGGAGCATCAATTTGTTGAATCATGATTATTATTCCCTCGTTGTTCTTAATTTGACTATACCCCGATTCGATGACAATCCAAGTAGGGGCAGACAAAAGTAGGGGATTAATTGCTGAATTTAGAAGCAAATGAACAACTTAGGGCAAGAAATTGTTTTAAAGGAAAGAGGGTTTTTAATTTCAAGCATTTGAATTAATTATAAAAATATAAATTTAATTAACCGAATCTTAAGGTTTTTGTAAGGGGTATTTTAATAAAAAAATCGCAATGGCTTCTTGAATCAGTTGCTCGCGTTGTTCGGCATTGGGCACTTCATTCATCCCCAGTAACATTTCTTGGTGACGATATCCAAACAGCAAAGACATTAATAAGGTGATGACCTCGTTGACTTGTTCAAACCGAAGAACGCCTAAGGCTTGAGCTTGGGCAAAGAACTGTTCCCAAATCGCCCGCATTTTGAGGTGGGAGGCTTTATAGAAGTTCTCTAGCAATGGGTTTTGTTCAGCGGCCAGCTGTAATAACAGGTGCTCCAGCTTGATGGCCTCAGGCAGGTTAATAATATGCATTGATAACGCACAGATCTGTTTGAGCATAGGCACAAAGTCTTCGGCACGTTGCAATTGAAATGAACGACCCAGCATCAGCTTTTCACAGGTTTCCTCAATCGCACAGCTGAACAGATTGGCTTTGTCCTGAAAATGGTTATACACCGTGAGTTTGGTGACGTGCGCTTCCTTGGCAATATGGTCCATGCTGGAGCCGTGGTAGCCATGTTGTAAAAACAACTGACGTGCCACCTCCAAAATACGTTGCCGTTTTTCTAAATCCTTGGGACGTCCTGCTGAAGCTTGCACACATTTTCCTAAAAAAAAGTTCAAAAAGTCATTTACATCTGAGCATATCTTTAATTAGTGTACTACACAGTATATTAATTAAAAAATAACCAAGTTAAGTCTGGATATTGTGCCTGATTAATTGGTGGTTATGGAAGAAGAGCAGACTTCATGAGCAAAATTCAGACCCTTGTGGCAAGTATGATGGTGGTGTGTAGTATCACCTTGTGGGGATGTAGCAAAGACACGACCGAACCAGAGTCGGTGCCTTTGGTAATGGTGAGCCAACCGAATACCACGCATCTAGAACAAAAAAGCTATGCAGGCGAAGTGCAAGCCCGCCAACAAACGGCACTGTCTTTTCGTGTTGGGGGGCAAGTCACGGAGCGTCTGGTCGATGTGGGTGACCAAGTCAAAGTCGGACAAGTTTTAGCACGCTTAGATGTGCAAGATGCCCAGTTAGAACTCAATGCAGCCAAAGCACAGTTAGAAAGTGCTCAAGCGGCTGAAAAAAATGCGCAGGATGAACTCAAACGCTTTAAGCAATTGTTACCGAGTAATGCAGTGAGTCGTTCACAGTACGACAGCGTTGAAAATCAATATAAAGCCGCACTGTCGAGCTTGAAACAAGCACAAGCCAATTATAACGTTACGCAAAACCAAACCAGTTATAACCAACTGATCGCCAATAAAAACGGCGTGATTACCGAGCGTAATATTGAAATTGGACAGGTGATTTCAGCAGGGCAACCCGCGTTTCAATTGGCCATTTCAGGTGATCGTGAGGTGGTGATTGGTGTGCCTGAACAAGCCATTGCTCAGATTAAAGTTGGACAAGATGCAATCGTCACTTTGTGGTCCAAACCCGATGAACGTTTTGCTGCCTACGTCCGTGAAATTTCGCCTGCCGCAGATCAGTCACGTACTTTTAGTGTCAAAGTGGCTTTGCGTGAAGGACAAAATACGATTCAACTGGGACAGAGTGCTCGGGTGTTTTTCAGCTCAACTGAAAGCAATGTGTTGAGTGTACCGTTAGCCAGTGTTTCCGCTGCAGGTAAAAATGCTTATGTCTGGGTGGTGAATGCTGACAACAGCATTCGTAAAGTCCCTGTCAGTGTGGGGGAGTATGGTCGAAACAGCGTTACCATTCGTTCAGGTTTACAGCCAAAGGACTATGTCGTGGTGGGTGGGGTGCATTTACTGCGTGAAAAACAAAAAATTCAGCCGATTAGCCGTGACAATAAAACGGTCAAGATTGCGACAGGGAGTTAAGCATGAACTATAACCTGTCGGAATGGGCCTTAAAGAATAAGGGCTTGGTCCTTTATTTGATGTTGTTGCTGGGCATCGTGGGTGTGGTGTCTTATTCCAAACTAGCACAGAGCGAAGACCCACCTTTTACCTTCAAAGTGATGGTGGTACAGACCTATTGGCCGGGCGCAACGGCGCGTGAGGTGTCTGAACAGGTGACCGACCGTATTGAAAAAGAGCTGATGACCACGGGTAAGTATGAGCGCATTATGGCCTACTCCAGACCCGGCGAGTCGATGGTGACTTTTGTGGCACGAGATGCCATGCGCTCCAGTGAGATACCGGATGTGTGGTATGACGTACGCAAGAAGGTTGGAGATATCAAACATCAGCTGCCCAATGGGGTACAAGGACCATTCTTTAATGATGAGTTTGGTGATACTTTCGGCAATATTTATGTACTGACCGGTAAAGACTTTGATTATGCGGTGATGAAAGAATATGCCGACCGTTTACAGTTACAACTGCAACGCGTCAAAGATGTCGCCAAGGTCAACCTAGTTGGGCTGCAAGATCAAAAGATTTGGATTGAAATTTCCAACACCAAGTCGGCGCAGTTAGGCATTCCTGTGACAGCGGTGCAACAAGCCCTGCAACAGCAAAATACCATGGCCAGTGCAGGCTTTTTTGAAACAGAATCAGATCGTATTCAACTCCGAGTCACAGGGCAAATTAAAAGCGTTGAAGAACTGCAACGAATGCCTTTATTGGTAAATGGGAAAACCATCCAGCTGAGCGATGTTGCCGACGTCTATCGTGGCTTTAGTGAACCCGCTCAACCCCGTATGCGCTTTATGGGGGAAAATGGCATTGGCATTGCAGTATCGATGCGTAAAGGTGGCGACATCTTGGCTTTGGGTAAAAATTTAGAAACTGAGTTTTCCAAGCTGCAAAAAACCTTACCTTTAGGTATGGAGCTGAAAAAAGTTTCAGATCAGCCTGTTGCGGTGAAGCGTAGTGTCAACGAGTTCATGAAAGTTTTGGCTGAAGCGGTGATTATTGTACTGTTGGTTAGCTTTTTCTCGCTGGGTTTCCGTACTGGACTGGTGGTGGCATTCTCTATTCCACTGGTTTTGGCCATGACCTTTGCAGGTATGAATATTTTTGATGTCGGTCTCCATAAAATTTCCTTGGGTGCCCTGATTTTGGCGCTGGGCCTCTTGGTTGATGATGCCATTATTGCCGTGGAAATGATGGCGATCAAAATGGAACAAGGCTACAGTCGACTACAAGCAGCAGGGCATGCGTGGCGAACGACGGCTTTCCCAATGTTAACGGGAACCTTGATTACCGCTGCGGGCTTTTTACCGATTGCTACAGCAGCGTCCAGCACAGGTGAATACACTCGCTCTATTTTCCAAGTGGTGACCATTGCCTTAATTGTGTCGTGGTTTGCTGCGGTGTTGTTTGTGCCTTATTTGGGTGACAAACTCCTGCCCGATTTTAATAAAGAGCTGATTCAAAAAGCGCCGTGGTATAGCCGTTTGTGGGCACGCTTGCGCAAACAACCAGAACCTCAGCCGATGGTGCATCATGCAGGTGAGCATCACGATCCTTATCAAACCAAGTTCTATCAAGGTTTTCGCCGTTGGGTCGATCTGTGTGTGACCTATCGCAAAACGGTCATTGCAACGACGGTGGCTATTTTTGTGCTCTCGGTGTTGATGTTTAAGTTAGTACCACAGCAGTTTTTCCCACCTTCGAATCGTGCCGAAATTTTGGTCGACTTAAAACTTGAAGAAGGTGCATCTTTAACGGCAACTGAAAATGCGGTGAAAAAAGTTGAACAGTTCCTGTCGAAGCAAGAAGGCATAGATAATTATGTGGCATATGTGGGCACAGGCTCGCCACGTTTTTATTTACCGCTCGATCAGCAGCTACCACAGGCCAGCTTTGCTCAGTTTGTGGTCTTGGCTTCTTCACTGGATGATCGCAATGAAATTCGTAAATCCTTAGACACCCAAATCCGTCAGTTATTGCCTGATGTACGTACTCGCGTCTCTTTACTTGAAAACGGCCCCCCTGTCGGTTATCCACTTCAATATCGCGTGTCGGGTGAAGACTTGACCCAAGTGCGTGCTTGGGCGGATAAAGTCGCGGCGATGCTGAGTGCTAACCCCAACACCACCAATGTGCATTTGGACTGGGGTGAACCAAGCAAGATGATCAATTTAGAGATTGATCAAGACCGTGCCCGCCAAATGGGGGTGTCGAGTTTAGATTTGGCCAATTTCTTGAACAGCTCAATTTCAGGTGCCACCATTAACCAGTACCGTGAGAAACGAGAACTGATTGAAATCCGTTTACGTGGCGATCAAGCTGAGCGGGTTGAAGTAGCATCACTGGCGAGCCTTGCCGTTCCAACCTCAAATGGCGGAACAGTACCGTTGGCACAAATTGCCAAAATTGATTATAGCTTTGAAGAAGGTTTGATTTGGCATCGGAACCGTCTACCGACCATTACGGTACGTGCGGATATTCGGACCAAGTTACAACCGGCCACTGTGGTGGATGAAATGGCGGAGCAGATGAATCAGCTGCGTGCGGAACTACCGAATGGTTATTTGGTTGAAGTGGGCGGCACAGTGGAGGAGTCTGCACGTGGGGGTAAATCGGTCGCAGCAGGCATGCCTTTGTTCTTGGCCGTGGTCATGACTTTGCTGATGATTCAACTGCGCAGTATGTCTCGTGCCACGATTGTCTTGCTCACCGCACCTTTAGGTTTGATCGGCGTGGTGTTGTTCCTGCTACTGTTCAATAAACCTTTTGGCTTTGTTGCGATGTTGGGCACCATTGCCTTGTCGGGCATGATCATGCGTAACTCGCTGATCTTGATTGATCAGATTGAGCAAGACATTCAAGCGGGGCATGAATCATGGGATGCGATCATCGATGCGACGGTGCGACGTTGTCGACCAATTGTGCTGACGGCATTGGCAGCTGTTCTGGCGATGATCCCACTATCTAGAAGTATTTTCTTTGGACCTATGGCCGTTGCGATCATGGGCGGACTGATTGTGGCGACGCTATTAACCCTGTTCTTTTTACCTGCCTTGTACGCGCAGTGGTTTAAAGTAAAAAAAATTAGCCATAAGCTGTAAATTTATGCCAATATCAGGTGCGAAACGTTGAAAATTTCAATATAGTAGCACCTGAAATTTATGGCATTTTTATAAAGCAGTTTTTTGCTACACATTAAAAAACCAACGATGTGGCAAATGGGGTTAAACGCATGATGCAAGACAATGTAACCAAGTATCGCCGCTCTATCGCGATTTCTTATGTCTTCATGTTTTTGGCTTTGTTTACTGTGATTAGTGGCGCATTTTCCTATTGGTATGCCCGAAAAGTCACGCAAATTGATCATGCCGAAGTGTGGTTACAAGCGCAAGCACTCTGGGTCATGCGCAATATTGTGATTTATAGCATTTTGGCGTTATTTGCAGCGTTGTGGTTTATTCCTCTTATTTTCTTCACTTGGGACAGCGCATTATGGGTGACTGGATGCACGGTTGCAGGTGTGGTTTTTAGCTGTATTGCATTTCTCTTCCTTCTAAATGCATGGTTTAAAGGCCTGTCTAAATTTTTGAAAAATAAAGCAGTTTTCTAATTCTACTGATTTTTTTTCAAACACCCCCTTGTAAAACTTGGTTTGAACCCAATTTCAGACCACAGTTGAGTATTAAATAAATTCCGTGAGGAGCATCGCCAGACATGGCTAAACGTGATTATTATGAGGTTTTAGGTGTTGCTAAAACCGCTAGTGATGATGAAATTAAAAAAGCCTACCGTAAGTTGGCGATGAAATATCATCCGGACCGCAATCCTGACAATGCTGAAGCTGAAGAGAAGTTTAAAGAAGCGGCTGAAGCTTATGAAATTTTATCGGATAGCGAAAAGCGCAGCATGTATGACCGTATGGGGCATCAAGCCTTTGAAGGTGGTATGGGCGGCGGAGGCGGCTTCGGTGGTGGTTTCAGCGCAGAAGACATTTTCAGTCAATTCGGTGACATTTTCGGTGGCGCATTTGGTGGCGGCGGTGGTCGTGGTCAACAGCGTACACGTCGTGGTTCTGACTTACGTTATGTGATGGAACTGACGTTGGAAGAAGCTGTAAGAGGGGTGAAAAAAACCATTACTTTTACTGCACCAGCGCCATGTGAAACCTGTGACGGTAAAGGCTCTAAAAACCCGAATGATGTTGAAACCTGTAAAACTTGTCATGGTGCAGGTCAGGTTCGCATGCAGCAAGGTTTCTTCTCTGTACAGCAGACCTGTAGTACCTGTCGCGGTCAGGGTAAGATCATTAAGAACCCATGTAATACCTGTCATGGTTCAGGCGTTAAAGACCGTCAACAAACCTTAGAAGTGACGATTCCTGCGGGCGTCGACAACGGTGACCGCGTTCGTTTAACGGGTAAAGGCGAAGCGATTCGTGATGGTCAGTCAGGCGACTTGTACGTAGAAGTGGTGGTGCGTGAGCACGAAATCTTCCAACGTGATGGTGCAGACCTGTATATGGATGTGCCTGTGAGCATTGCCGATGCTGCTTTGGGTAAAGAAATTGAAATCCCGACACTCGAAGGTCGTGTGAGTTTGAAAATTCCTGAAGGCACACAAACGGGTAAAATGTTCCGTTTACGTGGCAAAGGGGTTAAACCTGTACGTACCAGTATGCAAGGTGACTTACTCTGCCGTATCGTGATTGAAACGCCAGTCAACTTAACAGCACGTCAACGTGAACTGTTGAAAGAGTTACAAGAAACTTTAGATGGAGATGATCACAAATCATCACCAAAGAAAAAGTCTTTCTTTGACCGACTGTTTGATTAATTGAATACGGTACGTCTGAATTGGTGTTGAAAAGAGCGGGAATATTTTCCCGCTTTTTTTATGTTATTGCGCTTCTGCGGGCAACTCAGGTTGATCGATCTCTTCAACCGATACCATTTCTTCGGCCATAGGTGCAGTGGCTGGTACTTGTTGCTCGGCCTGTGCTTTGGGATGTGTGCTGGTGGTGATCTTTACCTGCGACAAACTTTCTAAGGTATCGCCCGCTTGAACAGCGGGTTCAGCCTGAACTTGTGCCCAACTGCCCCCAAAGGCCATCGCTAGAAAAAGTACCTTTGCTTTCATTCTATTTTCCTCATTTTAAAGTTGTTTTTAAACGCGAACCTAGTCTGCGTAAGATTGATTGCAAATTTGTGAAAAGCTGGAGAAATCATGTTTGAAAATAAAGCGATTTTTTCGATGAAAATGCCCAACAAACCTTAGTCTGTGCAATCAGTTTTGCTATAGTAAGAGCAATTTTGAAGCTAGATTAGGAATATGTTATGTCAGCAGCTCCACGCATTGGTGTCTTAGGTGCCGGCGGTCGTATGGGTCGCATCCTTATTCAAGCGGTACATGAAGCAGGCTATCAACTGGCTGCGGCAGTGGAACGCCCTGAAAGCTCACTGGTTGGTACAGATGCAGGTGAGCTTGCAGGTATTGGCAGCCTAGGCGTGAAGGTGGTGGGTAGTCTGGAAGTGGTAGTGAAAGATTGTGATGTGATCATTGATTTCACTGCACCAGTAGCGACCGTTCAGCATTTAAAAATTTGTCGTGAAGCTGGGGTGGCCATTGTCATTGGCACCACGGGCATGAATGACGAACAAAAAGCTTATTTGGATGACTCTGCGACTCAAACACCTGTGGTCTATGCAGCCAACTATTCTGTGGGGGTCAATGTTTCGATTAAACTGTTGGAATTGGCGTCTAAAGTCTTTGGCGACACAGTGGATATTGAAGTGATTGAAGCGCATCACCGTCATAAAGTCGATGCACCATCAGGCACAGCGTTGATGATGGGTGAGGCGATTGCGGGTGCTTTAGGTCGTGACTTGAAAACCGATGCAGTGTATTGCCGTGAAGGTCATACAGGACCCCGTGAGCGTCAAAGTATTGGTTTCCAAACCATTCGTGGCGGCGATATTGTCGGTGAACATACGGCTATGTTTATTGCTGATGGTGAGCGTGTTGAAATTACTCATAAAGCGACCAACCGTATGAACTTTGCTTCGGGTGCGGTACGTGCTGCGGCTTGGGTGGTAGGACGTGAAGCACGTAAATATGACATGAAAGATGTACTGGGTTTTAACGACATTCAAGTTTAAAAACCTGCTTCATTCGCCATAAAAACAAGATAAAAAACTAAAATAAGATGAAGAATAGAATGAAAAAAGTCATATATATGGCTTGTGTTGTTGCCGTGATGACGACAGCACAGGCCAAACCTATGGATCAAGCCAAACTCAGTATTCATAAAAATAATATTAAAGTTTGGACCTATCAAAATGCGCAAAACCCAGTCTTTTTATATAAGGCTGAAACCACGTTTGATGTGCCGATTGAAAAAGCAGTGTCATTGATCTTAGATGTTGACCATGCGGTGAAATGGGTGCCGTATATGGGCAGTGTGAAAGTCTTGTCGCGCGATGATAAAAAAGGCGAGTTTCAACTGTATATGGTGCTGGATTTTCCTTTTCCTTTAAAAGACCGCGACTTGGTGGTGCAGGGAAAAATGACCAAGGACAGTCAGGGCATTATTAGCATTAAAAATAAAGCGATTGATAAAAACATCCTTAAAAATCCAGATTATGTGCGCCTAAATCATTATGAGGGCGATTGGACCTTTCAGAAACTGGGATCAAATAAAGTCAAGGTTTCGACCTCAGGTTATGCTAACCCTGAGGGGTCGATACCACTGAAGTTTGTGAATATGTTTGTCCAACAACAACCCTATCAAATGCTGCAAAAAATGAAAAATCAATTGCTAGAACAAGAAGACACTCCTGCCCATTTACCAGCTGCCTTACGTTAATTTTAAAGACGAAGAAGCCTGCAATGCAGGCTTTTTATGTTTTAAAACTTAAGGCTGTTGATAAGCGCTCAGCAGCTCTAAGGTTGAAGCCTTAGGCAGGTCTAACTGGATTAAACTGAGCATGGCATGTCCTTCACCAGCGAGCGAGATCTTGAAGTTTTCAGCACTGCTTTGGTCACATTGGAACTGTAAATTTTTCTGGTGGGGCAAGTTCATCTGCATTTCACGTTCATTGTTCAACCGATATTGATAGGTTCGTTGGGTCGAGGTTTCAGTCAAGCTCGGCGCTAAACTTAAAAACTGATAATCAGTTAAATTTTGCGTTTTCAGAAACCCTTCAATCAGTGCTTTACAAATAAAATGCTGCTGTTGTACTTGCTGCGAAACATGTGGCAGTTGGCAAGCCGATAAGCTCAATAAGCAAAAGAGAGATATGATTATTTTTTTCATAAAAGTGCCTATTTATGGTTGTGAACGAATGACAGAAGCATAATTCTGTTGGCATAATGGATACAGATACATAAAAGTTAAAAAAATAGGTACAGATGAATGGCATTTCAGTATCAAAGCTTGGCTGCACAGTTGCTTGAAAAAATTCAAAATGCTGAATTACCCGCAGGGCAAAAGCTGTTGTCGTTACGCCAATTTGCCAACTTACAAAAGGTCAGCTTGAATACGGCCAAGAGCTGTTATGAACTACTCGAGTCGCAGGGGTATATTCATGTGAAAAATAAGTCTGGCTATTTTGTCAGTTATCAAAAAAATACCAGCCCATCTATTCCCGTACCACAGCATCCTGATTTTCAGTCTCAAGCCCGTGATATTTCTAACTTAGAGCTACAGTTGGAAATTCAACAGTCTTCCATTAATAGCCGTCTCATCCATTTGGGAGCGATTCAGCTTTCGCCAAAACATGTGCCTGTAGAAGCACTCCGCCGCTCCATTCAACGTGCTTTAAAACACAGTCAACCTGAAGATTTTTTATATAGCGATAAGCAAGGTCATATTCGCTTGCGGCAGGCCTTGTCTGAGCATTGGGCTGAAGATGGCTTTTATATTTCGCAGGATGATATCTACATCAGCAATGGCTGTATGCCTGCGTTGTCGGTGATGATCCAACACCTCAGCAAGGAAGGCGACAGCGTAATTGTACCAACCCCAAATTTTAATGGTCAGTTGCAAATGTTGGCGGGGTTAAAGCGAAAAATTATTGAAATTCCAGCCGATACCCAAGGCTTTGATCTTGAACGTTTAGAGCAGGTCATGCAAAGTTCAGGCGCAAAAGCGTGCTTACTCACGGCCAATTATCAAAATCCCTTGGGGTTTTGCTTAAGCAATGCAGAAAAAGAAAAAATTGCACAACTGGCGGCGCGCTATCAGTGCTATGTGATTGAAGATGATATTTATGGTGAATGTAGTTTCAGTTCGAGTCGTCCGTTGCCGATTAAGTATTGGGATCAGCAGGGTTATGTGATTTTCTGTGGTTCGGTTTCCAAGTCACTTTCAACTGCGTATCGGGTAGGTTGGTTTTGTATTCCGCAGCGCTTAGCGCATTTGAAGGCTACGTTATTGATGCAAAATATTACAGTGAATACACCCTTGCAGTTGGCACTGGCCGATCTCATTTATAGTCGTGCTTATCGGGAGCATTTACAGCAGTTAAAGCCGATTTTGAAACAGCAAGTTGAGCAATACCGACACATGATTCAGCATGCCTTTAACGGAGTTGAGTTACGTATCAATCAACCCTTAGGTGGTTATGCGCTGTGGTTACAGCTACCCGAGTGTATCGATGGTTTAGATATGTACTATTTTGCTCAGCAGCACGGTATTAATATTGTGCCAGGCGAAGTCTTTGGTGAAGGGCAGCGTTATAAAAACTGTATCCGCCTCAATGCAGGTCATGAAATTTCAACAGATATTCGCGCAGCGGTCACCTTGTTGGCCGATTGGGTGAAAGCGCAACTCAGCAGTTCGACGTTGGTCAAACAAGCGGTATAAAAAAAGCGCCTGTTTTTAGGCGCTTATGGATTAAAAATCGGCTTTGAGGACGATCCGATAGCGGGCTTTTCCAGAATGTAACCGTTCCAGTGCTTCATTCAACTGTGACATAGGATACAGTTCAATTTGTGGCGCAATGTTTTTACGTGCAGCGAATTTGAGTAGCTGCCGTAATGCAGCAGGGGAGCCAGTGGGTGAACCCGTGATAGATTTTGCTCCAGCAATCAGACTACCTGCATGAAACTTGATGGGCTCAAGGGGCAAGCCTAGCAGATGGATCGTGCCATTCGGTGCCAGCGTACTGATATAGGCAGGCCAATTGAGCGTGACATTCACCGTACTGAGCAATAGATCGAATTTGCCTCGCTGGGTTTTAAGCGCATCCACATCACGGCTATTCACCACATGATCTGCGCCCATGGCCTTGAGCTCGTCAGTTTTGTCGAGGTTCGAGGTGAACGCCGTGATTTCACAGCCCCATCCTCGAAGTAGCTTAATGGCCATATGCCCTAGACCACCAATCCCAATTACCCCGACATGGTGAATGGCTTGAATTTGGTGTTTTAAAATCGGATCAAAAACGGTAATACCGCCACACAATAAAGGACCCGCTGACTCAGGATCCAGCTCTTCAGGTAAAGGAATAATCCACTGCCAACCTGCGCGAACTTTGTCAGCAAAGCCACCTGCATGACCGACGATGGTTGCTGTTGACCCACCTGTACAGAGCACTTGTTGACCCGATACACAGGGGTCACAGTGTTGGCAGCTTTCTGCCGTCCAGCCAATACCGACGCGCTGTCCAAGTTTAAGCCCTTTGGCTTCGGAGCCTAAGCGACTGATGGTGCCAATAATTTCATGACCAGCGACAACGGGATAGACCGAAGAGTTCCATTCATTGTTAATGACCGAAACATCGGAATGGCACAATCCACAATATTCGACTTGGACTTCGACCTGATGTGGTTGCAGTTCACCCGCATCGAATTGATAGGGTTGTAGCGCTGCGCCTGCTTGCATTGCTGCATAGGCACGAATGGTATTATGCGTCATATTCGAGATCCTTATTTTCCTGTTTTTTATGTACTTTTATTTAAAATGACAGCTGTTTTCATGATCATTGACCATACCAACCGCTTGCATAAAGGCATAGCAGGTGGTGGGTCCGACAAATTTAAAACCCTGTTTTTTTAAGGTTTTAGACATATTTTGGCTTTGAGGAGTCTGTGCAGGTGCTGTACGGTAGTCCGGGACATCATTGTTGATTGCGTGTTGCTCGACAAAGTTCCAGAGCCACTCAACGGGGTTGATGCCTTGTTGCTTTAGGGCTTGCCATGCAAGCGCATTGTCACGTATGGCGGTCAGCTTCCCGATATGGCGAATTAAGCCGATATCTTGGACTTTTTCGGCTAAATCTGTATCAGTCAAAGCCGCAATCTGTTCAATGGAATATTGAAAAAACTGGCGATGATAATGTTCACGCTTTTTCAGGACGGTAATCCATGACAGCCCCGCTTGTTGACCTTCGAGGCAGAGCATCGCAAATAACTGCTTTTCATCATGTAGTGGTTTACCCCACTCATGATCATGGTAGTCGATGTAAAGTGGGTCTGAGGAGCACCATCCGCAGCGTTGAGTGGTCATGAACATGCTCCTGATCTTTTTATAGGGTAAAAGGTGCCCATTGGTCGTGTTGATTGTCCCAATAAAACAATTGGGCGTGTTCGAGGTCGGAAAAGTTAATCCAAACATCTTTTCCTGTTTTTTCAGCAAATCCAGTACTGATTAAAAGCGCATCTTCGGTAATTTCCATGATCCAACCTTGGTGGTTTTCTCCAGCCAAAATGATTTTTTGTTGATTGCCTGATTCAGCAAATTCGACCAGACGGTTGATCAACGCTTCTGACATGAAAAATTCCTAAAGTTAACGTAAATAAGGATAGGGATTTACTGCACCACGGCCTTTACCTTGTAAATAAAGTCCATAATGCAAATGTGGGGCTGTGTGCCGTGCATTGCCTGTATTGCCGACATAGCCGATCAGGTCGCCTTTTTTGACATAGTCGCCGACACTTAAGCCGCGTTTATGGTCATCAAGATGAGCATAGTAATGCCAAGTGCCTGCTGGCCCCATAATCCAAACCACTTTACCACCCAAATTGTTATTGCGTAAGTCTGCAACGAGACCTTCTGTGGCAGAAAAAACTTTTGTTCCACGTGGAGCCAGAATGTCGATGCCTTCATGCGTCCGTCCGCTACTGCGAGACGCTCCCCAAGTATCTGTGAGTCCATGACGTTTAATGCCTTGAACGGGTACAGGCAGCTGCTTAGCTAAACGCATGTTTTTCAGCTGTTGGACCTGTGAGGCAGGTAATTGGCTTCCACTCGGCGCAGGCGGCGTGGTACGGCAAGCTGCGAGTAACAGAATCACAAAACTTAAACTGGCAAGCGCAGAAAGGCGAGGCAAACAATAATGCACGAACAATCCTTTATTATTTCAGTGATCTAATTTTAAAGTGTCAGGGTGAACCCAATGCATTACCCAACTATGTCACAGTTGAATTGCCGAGATCAATTTTTTCATCGCAGTTGGGATGCCCATTTCTGTGACGTTTTGTATGTCTAGCCATGTGCTGGCCAATTCTATACTTAAATGTTCGAGTTGATCGGCATCGACTTCAAAGCAAAGCGCTTCCAGTTGCCAAGTGAAATGGGTGAAACTATGCGAAATTTCAGCGCGTTGCGAGACTTGTTTCAGTCCTAGACTTTGGCACAGTTGCGTGAGTTCATCACGATTTTCAAAAATGGGTAAACACCATAAACCGCCCCACAATCCACTATTGGGACGCTGTTGCCACAGCCATTGATTGTGATGGCGCAGCACCAAAATTTGGGCAGACTTCACAGGTACAGCTTTCTTGGGCTTTTTAAAAGGCAATTCAGTT
Organism: Acinetobacter sp. SwsAc2; assembly: GCF_013391465.1. NCBI lineage: Bacteria > Pseudomonadati > Pseudomonadota > Gammaproteobacteria > Moraxellales > Moraxellaceae > Acinetobacter > Acinetobacter sp. SwsAc2. The sequence continues at coordinate 26,277 of NZ_JACBEZ010000001.1, forward strand.
TCTAGCCCTTGCGCATGGGCCTTACAGTGTTGTTGCATTGGGCAATATAAACACAGCGGTTTTTTAGGGGTACAGACGGTTGCCCCCAAATCCATGATGGCTTGGGTATAGTCGTGGTTACGTTCAGTTGGACAGAGTTCAGTGGCCAGTTGCCACATGCTGCGTTCATGCACAGGTTTGCTTAGATCATCCTCAATGGCAAAAAAGCGTGCGAGCACGCGTTTTACGTTGCCATCCATAATGACGCCGTACTGACGTAAACCCAAAGACATCAGTGCACCTGCGGTAGATGGACCAATGCCTGGCAGTTCAATCCAGTCCTCTAAAGTTTGAGGAAAGTGTCCCTGACGTGCCACAACCCCTGCGGCTTTATGTAGATTACGTGCACGGGCATAGTAGCCCAGACCCGCCCAGTAAGGTGCGACCTCATCCCATGATGCTGTCCCTAAAGCTGCAACCGTTGGGAAGCGTTCGATAAAACGCTCGAAGTATTGCAGCACTGTTTTGACTTGGGTCTGTTGCAGCATAATTTCAGACACCCAGACTTTGTAGGGATCATCGGCCACTTGCCATGGCAGGTCATGTCGACCATGAACATCGAACCAAGTCAGTAACGCATCTGAAAAAGAGAAAGGAGACATCTGAGGCACAAGCAAAAAATTCGGCTTAGTATAACGGAATGTCTTTTCTGAGCCTGATTTTTTGCGCAAAAAAAATGGCGCTTACGCGCCATTTAAAACCATAAAAACTTAGTCTTGCGTCATGCCCCAACGTGCATCGAGTTTTAGCTCTTGGTCTTTGTAGCGTGGAATAATATGGATATGTAAGTGTTCAGACACATTCCCAAATATTTCACCATCATTAAAACCAATATGAAAGCCTGAAGGTTGATGACGCAATTGGAGTTCATTGCGTGCCAGTTCTAGCAAAGACATTAAACTTTTACGTTCTTTGTCGGTAATGTCAAAAAATGAGCTCACATGACGTAGAGGGATAATGACACAGTGACCTTTAGACAATGCATTGGGTTCGGGCAAAATTACCCCAAAGTCATTTTTATCAAGCACGTCATATTCATCAAAATTACAATATTGGCAGTGGGTCTCAGTCATTGTTATCTCCTCTAAAATCTAATTATGTATCCTGTTGGATCTGAAAAATCAAATAGTTGAATTCTCAGCTCTAGTTAAGCACTGAGATTGCGTTCTAGCAAGTCATACATTGCATCTAGCCCTTGTCTTTCTGCTTCTGGGTTATAGCCCAAGTCTACGCCATTGGCTTTGGCACGCTCATCGGCCAATGGATTGCTAAAACCGTGCTTCGCATTTTCAAAAATGATGACTTCATGGTCCACTTTTGCCGCATGCATTTCTTCACGGAAGCTGGCAACATCATCCAAAGTAACCATGCTGTCTAACTCACCATGTAAAACTAAAATTTCACCCTGAATTTGACCTTCGACCGCAGGGGCTTTCGGTGCCAATGTGGCGTGGAAAGTCGCCACTGCTTTAAGCGGTGCACCTGAGCGAGCTAAGTCTAAAACCACTTTACCGCCATAACAAAAACCAATCGCCGCCAGTTGAGTGGGATTCACTTCAGGCTGGGCTGCAAGCGTATCTAAACCTGCTTGCGCACGGTTGACGATGGTGTCTGCATCGGCAAAAGTTTGCATCATCCATTCATAGGCTTGTTTGGCATCTGTGGTGACATTTTTGTCGCCGTACATATCAATCGCCAGTGCGGCATAACCGTGTTCAGCCAGTTCGCGAGCACGTTGTTCAGTATATTCATTTCGGCCCCACCATTCGGGTGCAACGATGATACCTGCATGCGGTGTTTGAGAGCTTGGTGCTGCAAAATAACCAACTAAGCGTTGTCCATCGGCGGCGTTATATTGAATTTCTCGAGTTTGAATACTGATTGTCATGCTCAAATCCTGATAGATGATCTGCTCTGATTAAAGCATAAAAACTTTTACAAGGATTTGAAAAATATTCCAATGTATATGAGAAGTGTGAGAAATTATTTTTAAAGGCACACATAAAAAAAAGAAGGATCTGAATCCTTCTTTTTTTTTATTAATAGTCGCGTACTTTAGACTTTGCCACGGGATAAAAATCCGACAATCGCAAGAATCACAGCAATCACCAATAAAATAATCGCAAAGTCTTTGGATAAACCTGCTACGCCGCCAAAACCAAGTAAGCTTGCAATCAGTGCAATCACTGCGAAGATAATCGCCCAACGAAACATAATTTTTCTCCATAGATGTTCTTATTTATTACTCTATTAGTATAGAAACAAGGTTCGGACACATTGTGTTGCTTTTGTTTAAAAAGTGTTCTGTTTGTATTTTAAGTTTATGAATATGATGTAAATATTGACACTTTAGATAGCTCTGAAAGCCATGTGACTATAGGTTATAATAGTGCATTCAGTTTTATTGGCAGTGGTTATGTCCAACGAATTAAGACCAGAGTTTTGGAAGCATTATACGCTCACTGAGCTAAGCTCAGCAGAGTGGGAAGCGTTATGTGATGGTTGTGGTCTGTGCTGTCTGGTGAAACTTGAAGATGAAGAAAGCCAAGAAGTCGCCTATACCAAAGTGGCCTGTAAACTGCTGGACTGTCAAACGGCCAGTTGTCGGGATTATCCGAACCGAAAGCAGCATGTGCCCGATTGTATCCAGCTCACGCCCGAACTTTTAGACACGATTCATTGGTTACCACCGAGCTGTGCTTACCGTCGTCTGCATGAAGGTAAAAATTTGCCCAGATGGCATTATCTGAACACGGGCTCACGTCAAAGTATTCTGAAAGCGAAAAAGTCTGCGGCAGGACGCTGTATTTCTGAAGAAGAGATTCAGGATGATGACATCGAAGACTATATTGTGCGTTGGGTTCGCTAGTCGATAAAAGCACAATCAAATTGCATGAAAAGCTTGTGTCATTTGCCTGAATTTGCCATAACATAAGCATTCGATGAACGCATGATAAGTCCTAGCCCTATGTCCGATAGCAATATTCCACTGCCTGAACGTTTACGCCCGCGTGATTTATCTGAAATTATTGGGCAGGATCACTTATTGGGTGAGCAGGCACCGCTCCGCCAAATGATCGATCAAGGGCATTTGCCATCGATTATTTTTTGGGGGCCGCCAGGCGTGGGGAAAACTACGATTGCTTTACTGCTGGCGCAAGCGATCGACCGACCATTTGTCAGCTTATCTGCACTCAATACGGGTGTTAAAGAGCTCCGTGAGATCATTGCTGATGGCGGAGATTTAATGCCACCTGTGGTGTTTATTGATGAAATTCATCGCTTTAACAAATCACAGCAAGATGCCTTACTGAATGCTGTGGAGAAAGGCAAAATTACCCTCATTGGTGCCACCACCGAAAATCCTTCTTTTGAAGTCAACAGTGCGTTGTTGTCGCGTTGTCAGGTCTATACCTTAAATGCGCTCGATGCCGATGCGATTCAAACTTTATTACTGCAAGCGATTAAGAACGATCCATTTTTAAAAGAGCGTTATATTCAAATTGAAGAATTTGAAGCACTGGTGCAGTTTGCCGCAGGTGATGCCCGCAAAGCCTTGAATTTAATTGAACTGATTGCGGGCACCTTCGAACCTGACGTTGAAAATATCGTGACCAATGCAATGGTGGTCAAAGTTGCACAGCAAAATATCGCCCGTTATGACAAATCGGGTGAGCAGCACTATGATTTGGTGTCAGCTTTTATTAAGTCGATTCGGGGGAGTGATCCCGATGCCACCTTGTATTGGATGGCACGTATGCTCAAAGGCGGTGAAGATCCTGTTTTTATTGCCCGTCGGATGTTGATTGCAGCCTCTGAGGACATTGGCAACTCAAACCCCAATGCACTGCTGCTGGCTGGAGAATGCTTCCGTTCTGTTCAAGCGGTGGGCATGCCAGAGTGTCGAATTATTCTTGGGCAGTGTGCGGTGTATTTGGCGACCAGTGCCAAAAGTAACAGTACTTATCTTGCGATCAACAAAGCTTTGGATTTGGCTGAGAAAACAGCGAATTTACCTGTGCCGTTGCATTTAAGAAATGCTCCGACCAAGTTGATGAAAGAGCAGGGCTATGGCGTCGACTACTTGTATCCGCACAACTATCCAGAGCATTTTGTGATGCAAGAATATTTACCCCCTGAGCTCAAAGGGAGCAAACTGTATGAGTCGGCACGCAATAAGCGTGAGGTTGAGGGTGAGCGTTTACAGCAACGCCGTTGGCAACAAGAGCAGCAACAGCAGCAGTAATAAAAAAGCCTGATGAAAAAATCAGGCTTTTGTTTTTTGAGGCTTAGGATTTAGTCACATTCATTGAGCAGTTTTTTCTTTAAGCACTGTAGCGTTTTATGTTCCGATGTGCGTATTCATCAATTTTAATGCCGCAGGTAACACAGCGGCTAATAAAGCGATTGCCATTGTGATGTTAAAGCTCAAGGCAAAGCGCAGTTTCATCAGATATTGGCGTAAGAAAAGACCACCGACTGCCCAAACCCCGACACATGGAATGGAAACTACCATTAAAATCAGGGCCGCATAAAGAATATCACTGACATGAGGGTTTAAAGCAAAATAAGTGGCAATGGTGCTGATGGAGATAATCCACGCTTTGGGATTGACCCACTGAAAAAGAGCCCCTTGTAGAAAACCCATCGATGGTTTTTGTTCTAATTCGATGTTGAGTGGCCCACTGGACGCGATTTTCCATGCGAGCCACAGCATATAAGCCGTGCCGATTAAACTTAAAATAAATTGGAGCTGGGGCAGGGCCAGAAACACTTGATTTAACCCGATGCCGATGGCGAAGAGTTGCACAGCCACACCAAAGGCAATGCCTAAAACCAGAGGTAGGGTTTTACTGATGCCAAATCGTGCACCAGACAGCATGACCAGTGCATTATTGGGCCCAGGCGTGCAGGTCATTACGACACAGAACAGCAGATAAGAGACAAACAATGAAGCGTTCATAAAGGGGGTGGAGTAATCAAATAACTATCATTTTATTGTTGATCTATCACAATTTGGTTGTATATTGATCGTTAATACTGAGTTTTATGCAATAAATGATTGAATTAGATCGATTAGACCGAAAAATATTGTGTGAGCTTGAGCGCGATGCACATTTAACCAATATTAAACTGGCAGAACGCGTGGGTTTGTCACCTTCGGCCTGTTTACGACGCGTGCAAGAGTTAGAAAGAATTGGTGTGATCCGAGGCTATAAAGCGGTGATTGACCGTTCGCTTTTGGGTGTTGGTTTAACGGTTTATGTGACCATTGGGCTGTCTTGTCACTCAAAAGAAAGCTTGAGTCAGTTTGAGGATGTGATCACTGCAACGGATGAAGTCACAGAATGTCATACCATTACAGGCTCGGTCGAGTATTTGCTCAGGGTTGAAGTGGCAGACATTAAGTCTTATAAAAAGTTTCATACCGATGTTTTAGGAACGATTCCATCCATTAGCTCGATCACCAGTTTTTTGGTGATGGATACCACTAAAAATCGATACACCAATCTATAAAAGCTTAGGTGGAAAGGTAAAAAAACCGAGCGAAATGGCTCGGTTTTTTATCTGAATGCATATAGTTTCGAGGGATCATATCAAACGAGGCGCTTTATCTTTTTAACTAAGCATTGAGTGTTGAATCATTGCTGCACCAAGCTCTTGAAGACTATTCAATTATTTAAAGTTACCCTCTAAAAACTGTTGCAGGCGTTCACTTTTGGGGTGAATCAAAACTTCTTTTGGATCACCTTGTTCTTCAACTTTGCCTTGATCTAAGAAAATGACATGGTTGGACACATGGCGTGCGAAGCCCATTTCATGGGTGACCACAATCATGGTTCGGCCTTCTTCAGCCAAACTTTGCATCACTTTCAACACCTCACCCACCAGTTCAGGATCTAGAGCACTGGTCGGTTCATCAAACAACATCACTTCCGGCTCCATTGCTAAGGCGCGGGCAATTGCGACACGCTGTTGTTGTCCTCCTGACAAAAAAGACGGATATTTCTTTTCGACACTTTCTGCGAGCCCAACTTTTCTTAAATATTTTCGTGCACGCTCTTCCGCCTCACTCCGCTTTAGTCCCAAGACATGAATGGGTCCTTCAATAATATTTTCTAATACCGTCATATGCGACCATAGATTGAAATGTTGAAAGACCATCATCAGTTGGGTGCGCATTTTTTGCAGTTGTTTGGGGTTTGTGGCTTTAAGATCGCCATTTTTATCTAAAGTGGTCTCTAACTGTTCGCCATTGAGCTGAATGCTACCTTGGCTTGGTTGCTCTAGAAAATTGATGCAGCGAAGAAAGGTGCTTTTACCTGAACCCGAGGAACCAATAATGCTAATCACATCACCTGCATGTGCCTCTAGTGAAACCCCTTTTAAGACTTCATGATCGCCAAAACTTTTACAAAGGTCTCGAATCACCAGTTTTGCTGAATGTTCCATTGTTTCTCCTAATGATTCGATGGCTTTAAAAACGCCAGCCAGCGTTGTTCCAATTTACGAAAGATCCAAATGAGGATAAATGCCAGACAGGCATATAGCACAGCGGCAATGCCAAAGGCATCAAACGTGGCATAAGTGGCAGCATTGACATCTCGTGCAATTTTGAGAATATCAGGCACGGTTGCAGTGAAGGCAATGGTGGTTGCATGCAGCATCAAAATGACTTCATTGCCATAAAACGGCAATGCTCGGCGTAGCATCGACGGAATAATAATACGGGTATAGCGTTTCCAAGGCGACATTCCAAAGGCTTTTGCTGCCTCAATTTCGCCGTAGGGAATCGAACGTATGGCCCCTGCAAAAATTTCAGTGGTATAAGCTGCTGTATTGAGTGCAAACGCTAAAATGGTGCAATTAAGCCCCTCTCTAAAAAACTCATCGAGCCGTTCATGGGCATGGACAAATTCAAGGCTATAAATCCCAGTATAAATAATCAGTAGCTGCACATATAAGGGCGTACCACGGAAAATATAAGTAAAAAACCAAACAGGTCCACGTACAAAAGCATGCTCAGAAACTCGAGCAATTGACAAAGGCACAGCCAGAACAAAACCAATCGCAATCGATAAGACCAGTAGCCATGCGGTCATGGCGACCCCAGTCATTTGAAAACCATCGGTCCACAGATAGGACTGCCAGTATTGTTGAATAATTTCAATCATAGTTGTCCCTTTTTCACACCAGCAGAATAACGACGTTCTAGCCACATGAGAATCAAATTCGAAAGGGTGGTAATGGCCAGATAAATGATGGCTGCAACAATACTGAAATAGAACACTTGCATGCTGCTTCGACCTGCATCTTGGGTAATTTTGACGATGTCGGTCAAACCAATTAAGGACACCAAGGCAGTGGCTTTAATCAGGACTTGCCAGTTATTGCCAATTCCTGGTAAGGCAAAACGCATCATTTGTGGAAAGAGGACACGCCTGAAGACTTGAAATGGGGTCATGCCATAGGCATATGCAGCTTCAAGTTGACCTTTGGGGACGGCTTGAAATGCGCCACGGAAGGTTTCCGTAAAATAGGCCCCATAAATAAAGGCTAAAGTAATCACCCCTGCCACAAAGGGATTGATGTCAATTTGCTCCATATGGATCGATTCGGTAATCGAGTTCAATCCAAGTTGCAGGCTATAGAACAACAACAACATGATCACCAGATCAGGAACACTACGAATGAGCGTGGTATAGAGGGTTGCAACATGACGTAAGATTTGAATACGAGAGAGTTTGGCACTTGCCCCAAACAATCCAATAATGATCGAAAGTAGCAGTGATAACAAAGCAAGCTGTATGGTCATCCAAGTGCCACTGAGTAATACGGGACCATAGCCAGACAGAAACATACTCAGTTTCTCCGAGTAAAAATATAAAATTTTATAAATCAGCAGTATCTAAAAAGTGTCGGTGGTGAACCGACACTCTATAAATTAATAAATGCTGAAGGAGAAGTATTTTTTCTCGAGTTTCTTATAGGTACCGTCGGCAATAATTTCAGCTAACGCTTTATCAATATTCTTTTTAAGATCGACATCTTCTTTACGTAAGCCGATTGCAGCCCCTACACCGAGTGTTTTGGCATCGACCACATTATTGCCTGCAAAAGCAAAGCCTTTGCCTTTCGCCGATTTTAGGAAACCAGCATCGACCATAATCGCATCTTGTAATGTTGCATCTAGGCGCCCCGAAACCATGTCTTGGTAAAGCACGTCTTGGTTTGGATAAGGAACCACATTCACACCCTTAGGTGCCCAATAGGCTTTTGCATAGCCTTCTTGAATGGTGCCTTGTTGTACACCCACACGTTTGCCTTTTAAAGAGGTTGGTGTAGGGAGTAAAGGAGAACCTTTCTTTGCAACCATACGGGTAGGCGTGTTGTAAATTTTATTACTAAATGCGATTTGTTTTGCGCGATCCGTAGTGACCGTCATTGAAGACAGAATACCGTCGAATTTCTTCGCTTTGAGCGCAGGAATCATCCCATCAAAGGAATTTTCTACCCAGACACATTTGGCTTTTAATTTGGCACAAATGGCATTGCCTAAGTCGATGTCAAAACCGACCAGCTTATTGTCTGGTGTTTTATATTCAAAAGGTGCATACGCAGATTCTGTGCCAAAACGAATGGTTTTCCATTCTTTTGCTTGGACAGTACTGCTTAGTGCTACGGCTACGAATGTAGTGGAAAGTAGTAATTTTTTTTGCCAGTTTTTCATTTTAAATATAGCCATCCATAAAAAATCAAATCTAGGAAATAAGACGAAGATAGAACTTACCCTACTGAGTACTTTTGAATAAAAGCAACATCTATACCAGCTTTCGGCTCTTAGGAGATCGATGGATCTTGTCGCCATGAGAGATGAGGAAATAAGGGTATTTTTTCGGTTGGAATAATTTTTATCTGAGAACGTCCTGTTCATATGTTTTTATCATATTAAAAAATGAAGTTGAGACATAGCTGAAATATACCTGAAGTCTTGTGCGCTATGACGTACAGGATTGTTGATTTTTTAACAGTGGCTCAGTGTTTTACAAGACTATTTTTCAGTGTTGAATAGCTCACAAATAAACTGAAGTACTGTAATAGCTATGGAGCTGAAAACAAAAAAACCGAGCGTTTAGGCTCGGTTTTCTTGAATCTGTAATTGATTAGATATCAGAAAGGTCGATACCTAAACGTGCAGCAACTTCTTCATAAGCTTCAACCACACCGCCTAAACCTTGGCGGAAACGGTCTTTGTCGAGCTTTTTCTTGGTTTCTTTGTCCCATAGACGACAACCGTCTGGAGAGAACTCATCACCAAGAACAATTCGGTCGTGGAATACACCAAACTCAAGTTTGAAGTCCACAAGTAGCATGCCACCTTGGTCAAATAAGTTTTTAAGCACTTCGTTTACTTGGTAAGTGAGGACTTTCATTTGCTCAAGTTGCTCGGCAGTTGCCCAACCTAAAGCAATTGCTTGAGACTCATTGACCATTGGGTCACCAAGCGCATCATCTTTGAAAAATAATTCAAAAGTCGGCGGGGTTAATTCCTTACCTTCTTCTACACCTAAGCGACGGCATAAAGAACCTGCTGCATAATTACGAATTACACATTCAACAGGGATCATGCTGAGTTTTTTCACTAGAACTTCAGTTGGAGAAAGAAGTTTTTCAAAGTGAGTCTCAATGCCAGCCGCAGCCAATTTATCCATGATAAAGGCGTTAAAACGGTTGTTCACCTTACCTTTACGATCTAGTTGTTCGATCTTTTCACCATTGAATGCCGAAGCATCATCACGAAAGACTAAAATCAGGTGGTCTGCACTGTCTGTTTCATAGACAGATTTCGCTTTACCAGTATAGAGCAAGGTTTGTTTTAACATGAGGGAACCTTTTTCAAAAAAAAATGCCTAGTACGACTAGGCTGGCCAATTTTGGTAAATCTGGGTTAACAATTCTGTGGCTTTTTCAGGCGCTGCAAAACTGTTATCGGCATTGAACACAGCGAGGTTATTGCTGCTGCCGACCGCGGTTAGTCTTAACACATAGACCTGTTGATCGATTTTAATGGTTGCTTCATAACCATTTTTGCTTTGACCAACAATTTGATGGTTGAGGCTGCTGAGGGTGGCAAGCGTATATTGCCAAATTGTAGCAGAATTTCCCTCAATTTTGAGCAGCGGATTCTTATTTCCGTCAATAATCAATTGAGGGCGGCTCACAGCTGTATCAACTGTTTCCGTTGATTCTGCATTCGACATGACTTGAGCAGCTTGAGGGCGCGGCATTGCAAAACGGTTTCCGCGCTTATTTTCAAGTACAGGTGCATGTTCAAGAGCGAGCGCTTCAACCGTTGGAGCTGGATACAACGGCGTTGCAGGTCGAACCATAGAGCCTTCAGGGTACTTAAGAGGTTCTAAGGTTGCTGTTTCTTTATAGTCCAAACTACCGTTATTGACTGCAAGGGAACTACAACCCGCTAAACTGACAACTGAAAGTGCGAGAGTAAGACCTAAACTTAATTGCATATTGATGTGCTCTTTATTTAATGACACCCGCTGTTGTGAGTGCTTCACGGAGCGGTGTGCGATATTGTTCTGCAAGTGGTGTTAATGGTAAACGAATACCCGTTTCGATTAACTCCATTTCATGAAGTGCCCATTTCACAGGAATTGGGTTTGATTCGCAAAATAGAATTTCGTGTAAATTTGCAACTTGGGTATTTAGGTTTTCAGCTTGTTCAGCTTCGCCTGCCAGTGCTGCCGCACAAACATCGCTCATTTCTTTTGGGGCAACGTTCGCAGTCACAGAAATATTACCTTTTGCTCCCGACAGAATCAGTTGATAAGCCGTTGCATCATCACCTGAATAGACGGTCATCGCTTTGCCAGCAAGGCCTTCGAGCAGTGCTTGGCCACGAGGGACATCACCTGTGGCATCTTTAATGCCCACAATTTGAGGAATATCGGCCAAACGAATGACCGTTTCATTCGCCATATCGACACCTGTACGACCAGGTACGTTATACAGAATTTGAGGAAGATCAACAGCTTCAGCAATAGCTTTATAGTGTTGATATAAGCCTTCTTGAGTCGGTTTATTATAATAAGGGGTAACCAGAAGAGCAGCATCTGCACCGAGTTCTTTGGCTTCTTTCGTCAACTCGATGGCTTCACGCGTTGAATTCGCGCCAGTCCCCGCAATAATCGGGATACGTTTGTTGGCGACACGAATGATTTCTTTAATCACTTGTGTATGCTCTTTCATGCTTAGAGTAGACGCTTCACCCGTTGTACCGACAGCAACAATGCTATTTGTGCCTTGTGCGATGTGCCACTCAACGAGCTTCTCTAGACCCTTCCAATCTACGCTGCCATCTTCAAACATAGGGGTGACGATTGCGACAATTGAGCCTTGGATGGTCTGTGCTTGCTGAGTCATTTTAAAAAAATATCCTATTTGTCCATCCAGTTAGGCCAGAAAAACATAAGATTGGATGGGTGCGTATTTTAATTTATAGCATTTTCAAAGCGCTGATGCATTGAATAATGCTTATGCAAATTATGAACGAACACAACATGAAGAACAATATGCTTTAGTCAAAGTGTATAAAAACTTTATCTTTCGCTACAAAAATACAGCTTGTTCAAATGGTAGACAAAGAAATGCTTTTCATTTTGCATCTGAAAAGGGCATTTTGCATAACCTATGGCCGTGGATTGAGGTATTTAAAGAAAGAATCTCTTCATCTCAATCGAGCATTAGAAGCCGATCAAATTGAATATTGGGTTATAAGCTTCTATAAACGTCAGGATTTTGCATGATTATACGAGTTCTCTAAGTATGTGTGACATCGTCCTTTTAACGTTATAGATCAATGTCCAGTATTTTGTTCTATATTCTATCTTCGCTTCAATTTGCCACAATACCCATTGCACTCAAGGCTGCGGTCATTTAATTTTGACCCGCGAGGATGAATACTGTTTTATAAATTAAGCTATGCTTGGCCTTCGAGCGCAGAACTAAAAGGACAGAGAAGAATGCAGAAGAATATGGCATTGATTGTGGTGGATGTACAAAATGGTTTTACGCCTGGTGGAAATTTAGCGGTAGCAGGATCAGATCAAATTATTCCTAAAATTAATCAGTTGGCTGATTATTTTGACACTATTATACTCACCCAAGATTGGCATCCCGAAAATCATATTTCTTTTGCAGACAATCACCCCGATCAACAAGCCTTTCAAACGATTGAATTAGACTACGGCACACAAGTGCTCTGGCCACGTCACTGTGTACAAGGCACACAAGATGCTGAACTGCATCCTGATCTCGACCTTGCCAAAGCGCAGTTGATCATTCGTAAAGGATGTCATACTCACATTGATAGTTATTCTGCTTTTTTAGAAGCGGATCACAAAACCCAGACGGGACTCGCAGGCTATTTAAGAGAGCGTGGGATTGATACCGTGTTTATTGTTGGGATTGCAACTGACTTTTGTGTGGCATGGACGGCAATAGATGCCTGTAAACTCGGTTTTCAAACTTATGTGATTGCCGATGCCACCAAAGGCATTGATTTACACGGCTCTTTACAACATGCATGGCAAGAAATGCTAGCCCATGGTGTGAAACGTCTGTATTGCAAAGATATTGTGCATCAATATGCCGTGAACTGATGCGCCGAACCAATCGGTTCACCTCAATTACCAATATCGACATTATAAACACATGCAGTAGGGAAAGGTCATGGGCACTTTTTTAAAATTTACCGCTTGGATTCAAAAAACCTTTGCCCTGTGGGTGGTGTTATTTGCAGGCATTGCGCTCCTAAGCCCTGAAACTTTTGTCTGGATGAAGGCTTATATCACGTGGATGTTAGGGCTGATCATGTTTGGTATGGGCATGACCATGACACTGGAAGATTTTAAAGGGGTGATGCAAAGTCCTAAAGCGGTTGCAATTGGGGTAGCGGCTCAGTTTGTGGTGATGCCAAGCGTGGCTTATCTGCTGTGCTTATTATTTCGCTTGCCGACTGAAATTGCGATCGGGGTGATTTTGGTGGGTTGCTGTCCGGGTGGCACAGCATCTAATGTGATTACTTATATGGCGAAAGGCAATACGGCTTTGTCTGTCGCATGTACCACGGTATCGACCTTATTGGCGCCTGTGTTGACTCCCGCGATTTTCTATCTGTTGGCCAGCCAATGGATTGAAATTAATGCATGGTCGATGCTGAGTTCAATTTTGCAGGTGGTGCTGTTCCCGATTATTTTAGGGCTGGTGGTACGTGCCGTGCTGAAACAGAAAGTTGAAAGCTATATTCGGTGATGCCCTTAATTTCTGTAGTGGCGATTGTGCTGATTGTGGCGGCTATTATTGGCGGCTCAAAAGCACAAATTTTAGAATCAGGCTTATTGATTTTAGCTGTGGTGGCATTACATAACGCGATTGGTTATTTACTTGGCTTTGCAGCAGCACGGATGTTTCACTTGCCACATACCGACTGTAAAGCGGTTTCGATTGAGGTCGGTATGCAAAACTCAGGACTAGGCGTGGCTTTGGCTGCCGTGCATTTTGCTGCTTCGCCAATTACGGCGGTACCCAGTGCGATCTTTAGTTTGTGGCATAACATTTCAGGGCCAATTTTAGCCAGTTATTGGGCCTCGAAAGCAGACGCCACAGCCAAGGAAAAAAGTGAAAAGGAACATATGTCGGTTTGAATACTGTACGCTGTTGCAGCTTTAAGCATAAAGTCAGGATGAATTTTCTATTTGGCATAAGGTTGTAACTAAACTGTCATAAAGACTACCTAACATCCCTGCCAAACACTTCATAACAGACTGTTGCAAACAGCATTGAGAGGGTATGGATAATTTTCAGCATTCATCGGCGACGTATTTTAACCGAGAGCTATCGTTATTTGAGTTTCATCAGCGGGTTTTAGCACAAGCATTAGATCCGAGTTTGCCTGTGCTGGAGCGCTTAACTTTTTTAATTATTTTTTCACGTAATTTAGATGAGTTTTTTGAAATTCGTATTGCAGGCTTGATGAAACAACGCGATATGAATGTGATAGCACGAACCCCTGATGCTGTTCCCACTGAAGTGATATTAGAAGATCTGTCCCAATCCATTCATCGTGCCGTCAAAAAACAGTTTGAAGTGTTAAATCATTCGATTTTGCCTGAGTTACAAGCGCAAGGTATTCAGTTCATCCAGTTCCAAGACATTTTAGAAAAACATAAAGCGTGGATTGCAGAATATTTTGCCAAAGAAATTCAACCCGTTTTGACCCCAATCAGCTTAGATCCGTCACACCCTTTTCCTCGCCTCGTGAATAAAAGCCTGAATTTCATTGTGAGTTTACAAGGTAAAGATGCTTTTGGACGAAGCATTGAGATGGCGATTGTCCCAGCGCCGCGCTCATTACCGCGTTTAATTCAGATGCCGAAAAACGTGGCAGGCAATACTGACACGCAGATTTTTTTAACCGCAATGATTCAGCAGCACATCAGCGATCTGTTTCCAGGGATGAAAGCCACGGGTTGTTATGCTTTTCGTGTGACGCGTAATGCAGATCTGATATTGTCGGAAGATGTTGATGATTTGGCGGTGGCACTGAAAGATGAGTTGTCGTCACGCCGTTTTGGTCGCGCGGTGCGTTTAGAAATCGAGGATGACTGTCCCGAAGCGGTGATTGATTATTTGCTCAAGGAGTTTGATTTAACTGAGCAGGAGCTTTATCGCATTGATGGGCCAATCAATCTTTCACGCCTCAGCACCAGTTGTGACCGACCTGAATTAAAGCATCCAGTTTTTATTCCAGTCATTCCCAAAGTTTTGCGTAAGCAAAAAAGTACCTTTGATACCTTAAAAGTACAGGATGTGTTGTTGCATCATCCTTTTGATTCTTTTCAGCCTGTGATTGGTTTATTAAAAGAAGCAGCGAAAGACCCAAATGTGCTGGCGATTAAACAAACGCTCTACCGCAGTGGGCCTGACTCTGAAATTGTACAGGTCTTGGCAGAAGCAGCACGAAATGGCAAGGAAGTCACAGCCGTGATTGAGTTGCGTGCGCGTTTTGATGAAGAGTCGAACATTACCGTGGCCAATATTTTGCAAGAAGCTGGGGCGGTGGTGGTGTATGGCATTGTCGGTTATAAAACCCATGCCAAAATGATTTTGATTGTACGCCGTGAAAATGCCCAGTTGATCCGCTATGCCCATCTGGGCACAGGCAATTATCATGCGGGCAATGCCCGTATGTATACCGATTATGGCCTGATGACTACACAACCTGATATTTGTGAAGATGTACACCGTATGTTCCAAGAGCTGACGGGAATGGGCAAAATGGCCAAATTGAAGGCGTTGTTACATGCGCCTTTTACGTTACACAGTGAACTGTTAAAACTGATTGAGCAAGAAATTCAGTTTGCACAAGCCGGTCAAAAGGCGCGTATCATCATTAAAGTCAATGCCTTAACGGAACCTCAGTTAATTGCTGCACTGTATCGTGCGTCTCAAGCGGGGGTTCAGGTCGATCTGATTATCCGTTCGATCTGCTGTTTGATTCCACAGGTCCAAGGCATGTCTGAGAATATCCGAGTGCGTTCGATTGTGGGCCGTTTTTTGGAACATACCCGCGTGTATTGTTTTGAGCATGGCGGTGAGAAAAAGCTGTACTGTGCCAGCGCAGACTGGATGGGGCGTAATTTATTTTCGAGGGTGGAAACCTGCTTTCCAATATTAGATCGCGCTTTGAAAAAGCAGATTTATAAAGACGGATTAATCAGTTACTTAAATGATTGTTTGAATGCTTGGGAGCTACAAGCTGATGGTCATTGGCTTAAAGTAGCTTGTACCGATCCAGAGCAAAGGTATAGTGCGCAGCAACATTTGATTGCGCAGAAACAACTTAAAATTTAACAGTTGTCATAAAAAAGCCTGACATGCGTCAGGCTTTTTTATGATTGAACCTAATTAAGAGGCTTTAGATTGTTTTGCTTTTAAAATTTCCGTTCTTAAGCTTTGCGCCAACTCTGCAGACTCCGCACCCATGCCATTGACCATAAAGGCATGACGGGTCAAGACATTGGTTGGATTAGGTAAATTTACCAATTGGTAACTTTCAGAGATGTCTTTCAATAATTCGTTACTTAAATGTACGGCACTTTCTTTGGCAGACAACTGTTGGACCAAACGCTCAGCAGCTTGATTCGCAGACAGTTGCATTGCATCGACTGCAGTTGAAATGCCACAACGTGTTTGCAAAACAAAGCGCTTTTCTTCGCGGTAACGTTTATACAAAACCTCAGAAAGCAGTTGGAATACACTGCTGACCATCATTAAACATGGCACTGCATTAGGTGTGTCTGTCGACATGCTGAGGGTGGCACCATGCTCATTAAAGGATTGAACTGTAGTGATGTCCGAGCTGTTGAGTTTGTAGTGTTTTAAACAAAGTTCTGTGCTTTTATTGAGGAAAATCTGACACAAATTAAAGTATGGAATAGACACGGTTGTATTCACCGAGTCCATCAACTGTTTCGGGTCATAAAATTGAATATTGAGCGCAACCGAATGATTATCCACGATCACGGGTTTTTGTTCTTTAGGTTTCGCACTGGTTTTGATTTGTTGTTGTGCTTGAGCAATCGCGACCGCCGTATGATGTTTTTCCTGTTCAAGCGTTTGGGTTAAAACTTGAATTTCATGTTTTAAGCGGGATTCATTATTGATCCGTGCCAAATATTCGGTACGGCTTGGGCGCGCAATGGCGCGATAAGCTAACCACAGTAAACCATGAATCGCTAAGGACAATAAAATCGCTAACCACTGAGTACGTAAAATCTCACCCATACTTGGTTTAATGAGCGTGATTTCAATGCTACCCACTTTCTTTTCATTTTGCAGCGCATCACGGACAAACACTTCGCCATCACGTGTTCGAACTTGGCCACCTGTCGCCAAGACTTGATTGTTGGCATCCAAAATACGAATGGAAGCTACGCTTGGGTTGGTCGCATAGCGATCCACCAAAAGCGCAAGGGAAACCGTGTTGGCAGGCTCCAGCTCTGCAAGACTGTCTGTGACCAATTGAGAGGTCATCAGTTGGCCTTGGTTGGCACGGTTTTCATTCAGTTGATGAGTCGTTGCCAATACCAATAAAAAGGTATGTAAAGCAAAACTTACAATTAATAGGCTAGCAAATAGCCCTTGTCTAGGCGCATTCAACGTAAACTTCCAAAGAAAATATATTCAATTTCGATTATGATTCTAACAATAGTCGTAGCTCAGACCCGAGTCAATTCATGCGAGAAATCATTCTTATTTCATTTTTAGGACCAGACCAACCTAATCAGTTCACTCGATTAATGCAGGTATTGTCCACTCATTCATTACAAATTTTAGATGTCGGACAAGCAGTTATTCATAACCAATTGACCTTAGGTATTGTTATTTCTTCAGATGACCAAACTGCAACAGCTTTGGCCATGAAGGAAATTCTGATTTTAGCACATGAAATTGGTTTAACTGTACGTTTTAAACCAATCACTACAACTGAATATGACCAGTGGGTGAGTGAAGGTGGACGGACGCGTTATATCGTCACGGCTTTGGCGCCAGAGCTTGAAGCGTCTCACTTACAAGCAGTTACAAATATTGTGTCCAACCAAGGTTTCAACATCGAAACCGTGACCCGTCTGTCTGGTCGTCCAGTCTTAAATGGCGAAGTCGATGGGCCGAAACGCGCCTGTGTTCAATTCGGTTTAAGTGGTCAAATGCTGGATGCCGCAGCCATGCGTGCAGCTTGTTTACGTTTGTCACATGAACTGAATGTCGATGTAGCGGTACAAGAAGACAATGCCTACCGTCGTAACCGCCGTTTGGTGTGTTTTGACATGGACTCGACTTTAATCGAGCAAGAAGTGATTGATGAGTTGGCGATTGAAGCGGGTGTCGGCGCACAAGTCGCTGAAATCACCGAACGTGCAATGCAGGGTGAGCTAGATTTCCAGCAAAGCTTCCGTGCACGTGTCGCACTGCTCAAAGGGATGGATGCCTCTGTCCTACCTAAAATTGCAGAACGTCTGACCGTTACAGAAGGTGCTGAACGCTTAATTTCAACTTTAAAAGCATTAGGCTACCGCACGGCTATCTTGTCGGGTGGTTTTCAGTACTTTGCAGAGTATCTACAAGCCAAACTTGGTATTGACGAAGTTCATGCCAATGTCCTAGACGTTGACAATGGGTTGGTGACGGGCGAAGTTAAAGGTCACATTGTCGATGGTGCACGTAAGGCATTATTATTACGTGAGTTAGCCGATAAGATGGGCATTTCTCTTGAGCAGGCGATTGCAGTAGGAGATGGTGCGAACGATTTACCGATGTTGTCGATTGCTGGCCTAGGTGTAGCTTTCCGTGCGAAACCGCTGGTGAGACAAAACGCTAATCAAGCCATTTCAAGTGTCGGCTTAGATGGGGTGTTGTATTTATTGGGTGTGCACGATAAAGACTTAAATCGTGCTTAAAGCATCTCTGTGTTATTAAAAACGCAGCCTTTGAGCTGCGTTTTTTTGTTGCAAATTTAAGCGAAAAATGATGAGCGGTCAGTGAAAAATGTCGATAAAAACAACGATCAACAGAATTGGAAAAAATATTTTTAAGCGCTGAAAATACGGGTTTTATTTTGTAATGACACGCCAAGACTGAGCGCGTCTTTGTTTTGGAAAAGTTCAAATCTAAAAAAATGTAATGACAATATAATATGGCGACAAGGTATGTCGCATTCTAAAAATACAAGCCTTTTTTTCTTTTCAAAACTGCTCATAATGCATACATAGAGTTTGAAAGCTACACAATCCATTAATTTTAAACGGTATCGGGGATGGGTTCAGCACAGTGTACCAGTTGCCTGAATTTATCTTAGACGGAGGTTTTTATGGTAACAGCGAATTTAGCAACCATCGTTGGCTTAAGTTTAGTCGCCGCTGCGTTGATTGCTGTTTTCTTTTCGCCTTATCGTCGCTGGTTGAGTTTTATGGTGGCGGGTATGGTGTTTTGGGGAATATTGGAAGTCATTCGCCTAGGTGTGCAAGCAGTGTTTGAAATGCCGATCACTTATAGCTACTTAACTGCTTTAACTTCAGCGATGCTTATTGTGACGATGTTGCTTCTACGTGAAGATCGTCGCGCAGAACGTGCACTGGCGCAGCGCCGTTGTATTGAACATACACCTGTATATGAAGATGACCAACAGCAGTGTTCTAGCCGCTAAGTCATAACCTCATACCGTAAAAGAAGATGCCTAGAGCATCTTTTTTACGTTCTTACATGATTGTTATACAAAGCCTAGCGGTAAAAATGGCAACTTGTGGTAGCATTGAAAACAGTCAATTTATCAACAATTACAATAGGCTTTCATGTCATGAAACTATCTTCAATTCCTGTGGTTAAACTTCCATTGGTTGATGTCAGCACGGATCCGCTGGATTTAATGGTTACAGGTTTGGCACTTCGTATGAAACAGCTGGCGCGTACCAGTCCAAAATTTATTGAATTAGTTCATGAACGTCAGTTCCGTATTCAAATTGGTACGGATCTGGGTATGGCACGCCAAATTATTGTGAACAATGGTCAGATTGATACCGTTTCAGGTGATGCTGAAAAAGCCGATTTTATTTTACAGTTTGCGGACAGTGAGCAGGGTGTGAAAACTTTAATCAAAGGTGACCCAACCGCATTTATGACGGGCATGCAAAACGGCAGCATTAAAATGGAAGGTGATTTTGGTCTCTTGGTTTGGTTCAACCAAGTTGCAAAATTGGTTCCACCCAAGCTACCAAAGCCTGTGAAAGCAAAAATTAAAGCTGCTCGCGCATTTTTGAAAGAAAAAACCGGTAAGTAAAAAGATTTTTTAAACGTCTCGATGCCGTCTCCTTTATAAAAGGCAGATTGAGAGTGATGAAATCGAAAAAGCCCTCTATCGAGGGCTTTTTTATGTATGGTGTTTTTATTCGACTTCTAAATTGAAAGTCACGGGTCCATCATTGACCAAATGTACTTTCATGTCGGCAGCAAAAATACCTGTTTGCACATGCTCAAACTGGGTCTTGGCATAGTCAACCAGTTGTTCGTATAAAGCCTCGGCATCATTTGGTGGCATGGCTGGTCCAAAGTCAGGGCGTAAGCCCTTTTGGGTTTGTGCCATCAAGGTGAACTGCGAAACCAGAAGAATCCCACCACCGGCTTGGCTGACATTCCAGCCCATTTTGCCTTGTTCGTCGTCAAAAAAACGATACTTTAAAATTTTATCGATCATTTTTTTGCCTTTGTCTAAAGTGTCTTCTTTCCCAAGACCTAAGAAAACCAAGATACCGTGTTGAATTTCACCTGTGGTTTCACCATCGACCACCACTTTGGCTTCGAGAACGCGTTGTAATAAGGCCCGCATGACTGATTCTATCTACCATTTGATTGTGCAGACTGAAATTGTAGCAAAGCTAGTGCAGCACAGGAGAAACATCGATTGAAAAAACAAGGCAATTGCGTTGATATCCATAGCAATGTTTCAGGAAAAGAGCATAGGCCAAGAGCGATGTCAGTAAAGACATCAACATTTGTATTCTGAATCAAGAGAAATAAGAAATGTCCCGAGTAATTGGTCGAATAGCAAGACCGAATTACCAAAACATGGCTATGCAGCTTAAAAAAATGTGCTTTAATGCAATAAGTTGCTAAAAACCGAAAATGATATGTCTGCCATCATCCAATCCTTATTAGATACTGATCTGTACAAATTTACGATGCTACAGGTGGTCCTGCATAAGTTTCCCCAAGCGCATAGTGTGTACCAGTTCCGTTGTCGCAATTTGGATGACACCGTCTATCCTTTGGTCGACATTCTCGATGATTTAAATCACCAATTAGATTTGCTCTGCCAATTACGTTTTCAAGACGATGAGCTGCAATACCTGCGTGGTTTGCGCTTTATCAAAAGTGATTTTGTCGATTATTTAGAGTTGTTTCAGCTCAAACGCCGTTTTATTGTGGCCAGTATCGATCACCAAGGCCGTTTAGACATTCGAATTGAAGGGCCGATGGTTCAAGCCATGATGTTTGAAATCTTTGTGCTTGCCATCGTCAACGAGTTGTATTTCAGCCGTATTCGAACTGATGAGGTGATGGCTGAAGGTGAACGTCGACTACAGGCTAAAGTGGCCTTATTAAAACACTATGAAACATCGCAAACGCCAAATGATCCCCCATTTTTAGTTTCTGATTTTGGTACACGGCGTCGCTATAGTTTGGCGTGGCAAAAACATGTGATTGAAGTGTTTAATCAAGCTGCACCGCATATTTTCCGTGGCACCAGCAATGTCTTAATTGCAAAGCAATTGGGTCTGACCCCGATTGGGACCATGGCACATGAATTCCTACAAGCATTCCAAGCGTTGGATGTACGTTTACGTAATTTCCAAAAATCAGCACTGGAAACCTGGGTACAAGAGTACCGTGGTGATTTAGGTATTGCTTTGACGGATGTGGTGGGGATGGATGCATTCCTGCGTGATTTTGACTTGTACTTTGCCAAATTGTTCGATGGCTTGCGCCATGACAGTGGTGACCCGTATGAATGGGGCGATAAGGCCTATGCCCACTATAAAAAGTTGAAAATTGACAGTAAAACCAAAATGCTAACGTTTAGTGATGGACTCAATTTAGAGAAAGCATGGGATCTGCACAACTATTTCAAAGACCGTTTCCAAGTCAGTTTCGGAATTGGTACCAATTTGACCAATGATATGGGACAAACGCCATTAAATATTGTGCTTAAACTGGTTGAGTGTAATGGCCAGTCGGTTGCGAAAATCTCAGACAGTCCGGGTAAAACCATGACGGATAACGATACTTTTTTGGCGTATTTACGTCAGGTTTTTGAGATTGCTGAAGCAGAAGTCAATTAATCCAGAATATATACCATGCCAGAATCCGTTCTG
The DNA here is from genome assembly GCF_013391465.1 of Acinetobacter sp. SwsAc2. NCBI lineage: Bacteria > Pseudomonadati > Pseudomonadota > Gammaproteobacteria > Moraxellales > Moraxellaceae > Acinetobacter > Acinetobacter sp. SwsAc2. The sequence goes on from NZ_JACBEZ010000001.1 coordinate 48,323, forward strand.
GCATTGCGCATTAAAAAACTGGTGAATAGTGATATCTCTAATTCTGCTAAAAGAATGCAAAAAATCAGAATAATTGTAAAAATGAGTTGTGCTAAGATCAAAGCATGATCTGAAAATATACGAAATAATATGACACATTCTGCCTTTGATTTTGGCTTGTTGATAGACGCAGAGCAGTTGGTTCCGCATTTAGGGAATGACAAATTACGCATCGTCGATTTAAGTCGTGCTTCAGTCTATGACCAGTTACATATTCCACATGCTTTGCATTTAAAGCCGAAATTTTTGGTGCGCCAAGACGAACAAGCCACCGGTCTACTTCCTGATGTAGAAGGTTTACAGGAACTGATTCGTTATTTGAATATTTCACCCGAACATCATGTGGTGGTTTACGATGATGAAGGTGGCGCTTGGGCAGGGCGTTTGATTTGGAATTTACACTGCTTAGGTTTTGAAAATACCAGTCTGCTGAATGGTGGAATTCATGCATGGCTTGCAGCAGGACTTCCAACCACTTCTGAAGTGGAACAGTTTGAACCTGTCAGCGCCTTGGTACAGGTCGATCAAGCCAAAATACAGCAGTATCGAATTGAATATGCTGAGTTATTAGAGAAAGTTCAAAGCAGCCAAGTCCAACTCTGGGACTGCCGCACAGAAGACGAATATACCGGCCTGCGTCTTGCAGCGCGACGCGGCGGTCACATTCCAAATGCACTACATTTTGAATGGAGTACTGCCCTTAACCGTGAAAATCATTTAAGATTGCACCCTTTAGAACGCACGCAGCAACGCTTAGAACAATTGGGTTTTAACTTAAATGAACCTGTGGTGGTGTACTGTCAGTCACATCACCGTTCAGGACTGGCTTATATTTTAGGTCGTTTATTAGGTTGGAATATTCAGGCGTATGACGGTGCGTGGAGTGAATGGGGCAACCGCCTCGACAGTCCTATCATTACCGGAGAGATGCCGTCTTGAGCCTCACATCACGCTTAAAAAAACAAATTTTCATTCAAGCTCAACGTGTTGTACCCCAACATCAGTTATCACGTGTCGTGGGCAGAGTCGCAGCCAGCGAAAATCCAATTGTGAAAAATGCGGTCATCACTGCGTTTAAAGCGCAGTACGGCATTGATATGTCGATTGCTGAGCAGAGCAATGCACTGAAGTTTAAGTCCTTTAATGAATTCTTTACCCGTGCATTAAAAGAGGGTGTACGTGATATTGATACCGATGCGACCAGTATTGTATCGCCTGCCGATGGTGCGATTTCACAGTTGGGTCCCATTGTGGAAGGTGATATTTTCCAAGCCAAAGGACAAAAATTCACCGTTGATAATTTAATTGCAGATCCGCAGTTGGCTGAACCGTTTAAAAATGGTCAGTTTGCAACGGTGTATTTATCGCCTAAAGATTATCACCGTGTGCATATGCCATTTGCAGGCACATTGACGGAAACCTTATATGTGCCGGGTGAATTGTTCTCGGTCAATCAAACCACTGCTGAAAACATTCCGGGCTTGTTTGCCCGCAATGAACGTATGGTCTGTTTATTTGATACAGAAATCGGCCGTATGGCCGTAGTTCTCGTTGGCGCCATGATTGTGGCGGGGATTGAAACTGTTGCAACAGGAAAAGTGAAACCGACTGGCCGTTTAGAATTAAATCAGCATAACCTGTTCTTGGACAAGGGTGCTGAACTCGGTCGTTTCTACCTAGGCTCAACCGCTGTGGTACTGTTTGAAAAAGACAAAATGACGTGGGATGCAGCCTTTAAAGCCAACTCGACTGTGGTGATGGGTGAAGCGATGGGACATACAGTTTAATCGTTTCAGCTCTCGGTCACCGTCCTTGTTAAACGGACGGTGAGAGACAAAAAAAGCACCGATATCGGTGCTTTTTTCATGCTTTTGAAGAAAGAGCCTTATTCAGGATTATAGGTGCGTTCTTTGGGGAAAATCACTTTAAAAATAGAGCCTTGATTTTCTTTGGATTCAATTTCTAAATGTGCTTGGTGTTGCATTAACACGTGTTTCACAATTGCGAGTCCTAAGCCTGTGCCACCCGTTTGTCGACTGCGCGCGCTGTCAACACGGTAGAAGCGTTCGGTTAAACGGGGTAGGTGCTTAGGATCAATGCCGATACCAGTATCTTCCACAGTAAAATAAGCCTGTTCACCATTGTCATGCCAACCCATGGTCACCGTTCCGCCTTTCGGCGTGTATTTGATGGCATTGGTAATCAGATTACTAAAAGCGCTGGCCAACTCCATATCTGAACCGATTAAGTCACAGTGACTGTCGATATCGAGATTGAGCGTATGCCCATAATCAATATTATAGGCATGTGCATCGTCATAAAGTTGGTTCATTAAGCTAGGCATGTCAATGATTTGATTTTTAGCAATTTGCTTGTCATTTTCTAGGCGTGACAGTAACAACAAATCATTCACCAAGGCATTCATGCGTTTGGCTTGTGCCTGCATTTGGTCAAATGCCCGCTTCCAACGTGGGTTGAGGTCTTCTTGGTCGGTAAAGGTCTCAATATAACCACTGAGTACTGTGAGTGGTGTGCGTAGTTCATGTGAAATGTTATCGACAAAGTCTTTACGCATTTGTTCGAGATTGTGCATGCGGGTCACGTCATAGGCGACCAGTAAGCGACTTTCACCACCAAATCGAGTCATTTTGACTTGAACATAATGTTCATCAAAACTGGATGACTTCATTTTTAAGCCATCTGGTGCAGCATCAATATTATTGTAATAATCCACAAAACTCGGTTGGCGTAATAAAGTCAAAATATTACGGCCACGGTCATTTTGTTCGATGCCTAATAACCGTTCTGCAGCAGGGTTCCACCATTCAATTTGTTGCATGTCATCGATCAGCACCACTGCTTCTTGCAAAGCGACCAAGGATGACTGCGCCCGATCAATCAACCCGACCATTTCCGCTTGTACAATACGTTCTTGGCGCTGTGCACGATAGACATTGAACAATAATGCCCCCCAAATGCCCCCAAGGTTGGGTGGAACTTCGTAGGGACGATTGGAAATCCAGTCATTGACTAAATACAAAGAGCGCATTTGCAGAATAAAAAAAACGGCAAAAGCAATGGAAATACACGTCCAAAAATAACCGACGCCAAAGCCAATCAAGCTTGCAATCAGCAAGAAAAAGGCAAGGAGACGTAAGTCCTGTTTGGCAAAGCCCCATAAACTGCTGTATCGCGTTTTTTTATGCTCGCGTGCGAGTTCAGGGACCGGGTAGGGTTCATACATAAAACAAAATTAACCTAGGGCGATATCCGCACGTGTAGAGAATCGATAGCCTGTACCCCGAACTGTTTGCACAAAGCGATCTGCCGCATAAGGCTCAAGCACTTTACGTAAGCGGCGAATATGCACGTCGATGGTACGGTCTTCAATATACACGTTTCCGCCCCAGACTTGGTCAAGAAGTTGTGCACGGGTGTAGGCACGCTCAGGATGAGTCATGAAGAAGGCCAATAAACGATACTCGGTTGGCCCCATGTCGAGGAAATTATTGCCAAAGCTGACCCGTTGGCTGACAGGGTCTAAGATTAAGCCATTGGCATCAATCGATTTTTCACCACTGAGCGCGTTAGCGCGGCGTAAAACCGCTTTAATACGTGAAACCAATTCGCGGGTCGAAAACGGTTTAGTCATGTAGTCATCTGCACCAGCATCTAGACCTTGCACTTTATGGTCTTCTTCGCCACGTGCCGTGAGCATAATCACTGGAATTTCAGAGAGATTTTCATCGCGCTTGAGACGACGACATAAATCTACACCACTGACACCACCAGGCATCATCCAGTCGAGTAAGATCAAAGCAGGACGCTGATCCACAATCATTTGGTGGGCTTGTTTTGCGTCTTCGGCTTGTAAGCATTGAAAGCCTGCCATATCCAACGAGGTGTGAATCATTTCTCGAATGGGAAGTTCATCATCGACGATTAAAATGTAGTCATCTTTCACAACGCAATATCCTATTGTAGGTAACGGCAGGCCGTTTTAATTTTATGACAGGCTTATTACAAAGATTAATTATGACAGTATCATTGCAAAAAACAGACGATTGATGAAATTTGCAAAAAAATGTGACAAAAAATCGTCATATTGGGATTCAAAATTAATGGAAGTTTAATCTAAATTGCATTCGGAAATGCCGACTGCATCCAAATGAAAAGTCTTAGACATCCAATTTTGCCCGTGTATTCGGGTCTGAAAAAGTTTCTAGAAGTGAAATAAACACAATACGGCTGGAGGTTAAAACTTCTTCAAAGGATTGTTTAAACCCACTGACCACCCAACGGATCGCAATTTGCGTAACATAGCCATTGAGGCCTGTGGCGACCAGCGAAATTTCTCGTTCGGACCGGTTAATTTGCGGCATCATCAGCATGACAAAGGCTTGAATCATCCGGTCAAAACGGGTCATGGTTTCATGAATGGTGGCTTGGTTATGTAATTCTTGGACCAACATCGCATCGATATAAATAATACGCGCCATGCGAGGATTGTCTTTTAAGGTAGTGAGCAGGGCACGCAGTCCTGCATCAATCATTTTGTATGGATCTGAAGAGGCTTGCATGATGGCTTGCATGACATTGTGCTGTAACTCATCGATCAGCTTTAAAAAAATGGTTTGAAACAGCTGCTCACTTTTTTTAAACGACTCATAAAAATAACGTTCAGTAAGTTTGGCTTCATTACAAATATCTTTCACCGTCACGGCAAAAAAGCCGTGAGTACCGTAGGCTTCAATTCCTGCTTCAATGAGTTTTTCACGACGCAGCTGTTTACGTTCAGAAAGCGATAAGCCCTTGAATTGTCTTTCTTTGGTTTTATTGTTATCGCTGTTTTTTTGTACTGGTTCAGATGCCGTCATCAGATTTCATCGCCCTATTTGAAAGCCAAGGTTTTGCATAGTTTAGCAATAAACCATGACTCTACCTATGCGTAGGCTTTAATCTCTAGCTGGTTTTCATGGACTTGACACTTTTGGCTATTAAATTTATGACAATTGATATTGTCAATTATAAAAAAAGCATCTACAGTCGATGTACAAAGATAAAGGACAACCACAATCTCATGAAGAATTTTAAAAATAAAGTTGCGGCAATTACAGGTGCAGGATCGGGTATTGGCCAACAATTGGCACTTTTATTGGCCAAGGCGGGCTGTCATGTGTCATTGAGTGATGTCAATGAACAAGGGTTGGCGAAAACGGTTGAACTGCTGCAAGGCAGCAATGTACGCGTCACCACGAAAAAATTAGACGTCTCAGACCGTTTAGCGATGCAAGCGTGGGCTGAAGAAACCGTACAAAATCATGGTTCTGTGAATATGATTTTTAATAATGCCGGCGTTGCTTTGGGTTCAACCGTAGAAGGTGCATCCTATGAAGAGCTGGAATGGATCGTGGGGATTAATTTCTGGGGTGTGGTCTATGGCACCAAAGAGTTTTTGCCTTATATTAAAAAAATAGGCGATGGGCATATCATCAATATTTCCAGCTTATTTGGTCTAACGGCTCAACCGACTCAGTCTGCTTACAATGCCACTAAGTTTGCAGTGCGTGGCTTTACCGAGTCATTACGCCAAGAGTTAGATATGGAAAACTGTGGCGTGAGCGCATTGTGCGTGCATCCGGGTGGGATTCGAACCAATATTGCCAATGCAGCCAAAGTGAACGATAGCTTGCGTAGTATCGGGATGAACCCTGAGAAGTCTGCACAGACCTTTAATAAATTATTACGCTGTCCACCTGAAGAAGCAGCGCGTCAAATTTTAGAGGCGGTACAAAAAGATAAGCGTCGTTTATTGATTGGCAATGATGCGAAAACGCTAGATTTGATTCAGCGCATCTTACCAACGGGCTACCAAAAAGTGACGGCTTTTGCGACCAAATTAAGCCAAAGAAAGTCTTAATGTCGTGATGTAAAAAAACCCGCTTTGGCGGGTTTTTTATGCTTTATTTTAAAGATCGTCATGATCAAAAATGTGTTCTATCAAGTACTCGCTTAGCTTTAAATGAGCGTTTCAATGGTCTTTTTCTTCCAAACATATTGATAATAAAGCCCTTGCATGATGCATAAGCTGACAAAGGCTAGTGCATAAGCATACCAAATCCCTTGCAGTCCCCACCATTCACTAAATAAGTAGGCACAGGGCACTTCAATCGCAATAATCGCAACGATATTGATGATCATGGGCATGGTGACTGTACCACTGGCCCGCATAATGGAGGCAAAAATGGCACTGGCACCAAAGAATAAAATGGACCACAGCACAATAAATAACAGCTGCTGCCCCAGCTCAACCACCGCATGGTCCGTGATAAAGAGTGCCATGAGGTATTTGGAGAAAAGATAAGCCAAGACCACCAAGGAACCTGTAATGATGATGTTCATGCCGAGCGCGGTACGTGTGACTTTGGCCAACAGCTCAGACTTGCCAGCGCCAATGGCTTGTGCACCAAAAATCGATGCAGCAATGGCAATCGATAGAGCAGGGAATTGAATATAATTCAGGACCTGATTGACCGCGCCATAAGCTGCGGTCGCATCGGCCCCATGGCGGTTGACTAGACCTACAATCACAAGGCCTGCGACGGAGGTGGTGATCATTTGAATGCCTGTTGGAACTCCTAAGCGGAGAATGATTTTACTCAGCTGGCGGTCAAAGCGAATATGACGTAGCAGTTGTGCATCAAGTCGGAGTGGGTGCTGTTTATAGTTCAAATAGAAATACAAAAAGGTCAGCACGGAAACAAAGCCTAAAATGGTCGCAATAGCAGGCGCAACAATCCCCAGTTTTGGAAAGCCGAAATAACCCGCAATCAGAACTGGCGTGACACAAAGCCCAATCAAGATGGTCATGCCAGAAGCAATTAGAGGTGTCGTACTGTCTCCGACACCGCGTAAAATTGAGGTATAAATAATATATACAAACAGTAGGGGACTACCTGCCAACATCCATTGCACATAAGGTAACGAGAGATGCATGACGTCTTCATCGATACCCAAAGCCGATAAAATTGGTCGCGCAAAAATTACCCCTAAAAATGCAATAAAGCTGCCACCAATGAGAGTCATAAAAATAGTGGAGCCGACCACCGCACGGACTTTTTCAATATTCTGTGCGCCCCATGCTTGACCAACCAAGACGGTCGATCCCGCGGATAGTCCAATTACGAAGGCCATTAAGCAAAACAGGATGGGGAAGAACACTGCAACCGCTGCAATCGCCTGCACACCCATCATCTGTCCGACAAAGATGGTATTAATCGTACCCGACAGATTTTGCAGAATATTGGTGGCAATCAAAGGCATCAGGAAAATAAAAAAGGCTTTCCATAGCTTTTGCTGTTGCACCAATGGGGTGTGTGCTGACATAAGTCATCCTGAGGTTCTTTTTATTACATTTCTAAGGCTTACCCTAGCATAGTTCGGTGCTGAAAAGCCGATGTATTTCAGTAAGCGAAGCCTATTCTTGTGCAAAAGCAAAGCTGAAAAAGATTTAAACGCTTTGCAAAATTTCTGCTGCCTGAGCCAAGGTTTGATCGGTCTTAGCAAAGCAAAAACGAATCATGCGCAAAGCCTCTGGCGCCTGCTGATAAAACACCGAAACAGGAATGCCAACAATGCCATGCTGCTCTGCCAGAAAGCGGCAAAATTCAACATCGTTTAAATCGGGACGAATGCGGCTGTAGTCGACATTTTGAAAGTAAGTGCCTTGCGAAGGCAGCCATTGAAAGCGTGAACCAGTTAAACCCTCAATAAAACGATCGCGTTTTGCTTGATAAAAGCCCGCTAAGTTTTGAATATGCTCAGGATGTTGCTGCATATAATTGGCCAAAGCCAGTTGTACAGGGGTCACTCCGCAGAAGTTGGCAAACTGATAGACCTGGCGGAACAGTTGCATCAGCGTAGGTGTAGCAACGCAGTATCCGGTTTTCCAACCGGTCACATGAAAGGTTTTGCCAAAGGAACCCACCACCACACTGCGTTCACGCAGTTCAGGAAAAGACAAAGCCGAATAGTGACGTTGACCATCAAATACCAGATGTTCATAGACTTCATCAGACAGGACTAAAATATTGCTGTCGCGAATCAGTTCAATCAGCGTCAACCAATCTTGCTTGCTCCAAATGGCACCACTCGGGTTATGTGGTGTGTTGATAATGATCAGTTTGGTTTTGGCCGTGATGGCTGATTTGACCTGCTCCCAATCGACCGAAAAATGTGGGGGGTGGAGCGCAATATGAATGGCTTTACCCCCGACCAAAGCCACACTTGGCGCATAGCTGTCATAACTGGGGTCAAAAATGATGACTTCATCATCCGCATGGACTACGGCTTGAATGGTGGCAAAAAGGCCAATGGTTGCGCCCGGAGTGATGGTAATTTCAGTCATCGGGTCGAGCTGAATCTGATCGCGTTGTGCAAATTGCTGCGCCAGTTGCTCGCGTAATAACCAGACTCCATCGCCTGGAGCATACTGATTGAAACCACTTTGAGTTGCCTGTGCTAAAGCATCCAGCAGTTCAGCAGGAGCTTCGAAGTCTGGAAAACCTTGGGATAGATTTAGGGCATTTAAGCGCTGTGCCATGGCAGTCATGGTGCTGAAAATAGTGACGCCTTGTGCAGGCAGTTTAGATGAAGGCAACTGAATCATGAATGCTTAAAAGTGTCTAAATATCAGCCCAAAATAGCATATTCATCCCCTTTTACTTATGCAAATTTTGCATGTAGGGCAGGGGTAAAGTATGCATTTTTGTGGATTGCTTTTATAAGAGCAGTTCAACTGCCGCGCGAATAATCCCCAGTGCTAAGCCAATAAATGCACCGACCACTACACCATTGACCCGAATCATATGCAAGTCGCCACCGACTTCATTTTCGATCTTATCAATCATTACACTGGAGTCCCATTCGTGAATACGTTCACTGATAAAACGAATGACTTTTTCGCTGTATTGGTCACTGAGATTGACCGCAATGCCGCTGAGGCGTTGATTAAGCAAGTCTCTGACGGCTTGATTGGAGATGATGTTTTCCCCGATTTGTTGAATGGATACACGGATGTTGTGAGCAATGCCAGAGTCTGGTTTTTGTAGGTCTTGTTTAATGGCATCACATAAAATGACCACTGCACCGCTAATAAAATTCAGCACTTGTGGGCTATCTAGCAGGGCATCTTTGGTTTGGTTTAAACGCTGGCTGGCTTTACTGTCTGTGTCTGCCAGTTCGAGCATGAGCGCGTGCCCTATCGCTTCAATCTTTTGACGCCACGGATGCTCAGGATCGGCCAACATCGATTCGACTCGTTGAATGAGTGAGTCGATGGTTCTTTGCTGCACATCGATGCCAATCCAACTGGCCCCTTTGGCCAGCTTCCAAACCCCGAGTTCTTTGAACAAGGTTCGGGTCAACTCACGACTTTGTTCAGGATGTTGGGTCATCCAATCATGCGCCAAGTCGAGTCCGCGTTGTAATACATCTTGATGGAAATCATTTTCCAGCACTGCACGCAGCATTTCACTGGCCAAATGATTGACTTGAGTGTTGCGCACCCACTGCACGCTGTTACTTTGAATAAAGCGTCCGATTTGTTCTTGGCCCACAAATTCAAAGACTTTAGGCACCGTTTGTTGAATGACTTGGGTGACTTGCAGATTGTTTTGTGGGTTGGCAAGCCATTGGCCAACCGCCAAAGACAGGTCGGTACTTTGCAGGCTTTTTTCCACCACTTGTGGAGAAAGAAAGTTTTCTTGTACAAAGCGGCCCATAGACTCTGCAATACGGTCTTTGTTACGAGGAATAATTTCGGTGTGATCGCGTAAAAACTTTGGAATTGGCATTTTCCCAAAGGGATTACGGAACAGCACAGTAATGGCATACCAGTCAGCCAAGCCGCCGACTACACCTGCTTCTGCGGATAACATTAAAATATGAATGATCCAGACTTTGTCTGTGGGGACAAACTTGGCAACGACCATCAGCAGCAGCCATGTCACCACTGCCGTGATTAGGGCGATGGTGGCAAAGCGTTTACTGCGTTTCAGACTCGATGGGACGGCTTGAGGTTCATTCATAGGCAGGCTCTATGCTTTATTTGCTGGTCGACGCGGGGCTACTCGGTTCAGGCGGTGGGAGCACTTCACCGGTTGGGCTCAAACCGTATTTTCCACCCAGCGATTTTAAAATCAGCGTGGCATCAAAGGCATCGCTTGGTGCCGATTTTTGGTCTTTAAAGCATTGAATGCTATATGACACTTGCACAGGATCAATGTCGACTACACGTGGTACATCGTAGAACGGATCAGGCCAAAAGGCTGGATGGCGAGAATAATAACCATATGGGTAGTAAGGCATTGGGTTTGAATACACCAGGGCTTGTCGGGGTGGTTGGTTTTGGTTGCTCGGGTCATTCAGTACTTTAAAAAAGCTGTAACCATTTTGCACTGTGGTTTGCGCGGCTTTGACTAGGGTAATTTCTTCAGCCGTGCCATAGCTCATATTTGGGCGAGCTTGGAAGCTGATGCGATAAGTCGAGGTGTTTAATGGCGTATTACTAAACCGACCTAACTGGTCGAAGGTTAAGGGCTTTGAGGGGGTAGAGGCACAGCCTACTAAACTCAGACCCGTCGCCAGTGCACAGGCGATTAAAATTTTCTTCATGAGATAGACTCCTTAGCACAGAGGGAGAAGCCGAACAGTTAAAAATGGCTGTTGGGCTGAGTCAAAAAATCCAGTTCTTCTTGGCTTGAGTTGCGGCCAAGGACTTGGTTCCGATGCGGATAGCGTCCAAAACGATCGATAATCACTTTGTGACGCTGTTCAAAATTGAGGTTAATCGGATTGCCTAAGTCTTCGAACAATTTTAAAGCATATTGATGAATAAGTTTCGATTCACTATGCATAAAGGGCATATATAAAAAACTGCGTTGTATGGGTGGCAGTGCTGCATCTAGTTTTAGCGTGATGGCTTCTTGTGCTAAAGCCAAGGCCAAGGCGTCCTGAGCAAAGGCCAAAGGACTGTTTCGATACAGGTTTCTCGACAGTTGGTCGAGCACAATAATTTCAGCCAAACGTCCTTCAGCACTACTGCGCCAAGACCATAGCTCAGCATGCGCAGCTTGTTGATGAATTGTCTTAAATTTTTCTTCGATGAGTGCATCGAACGCATCATTTTGGCTAAACCACCACCTTTGGTTTTTGGGATCGAACCAAAAATCTAAAATTTCGTGATAATTCATAAAGTTTACAATTCTTTAGCATTTATTCTTCAATACAATCACACTTTTGACATGTCTAATAGCGTAACTTTGTGATAAATATTTTCCGAAAAAATAGAACAGATGGTTTACTTGAAAATAGGACTGGGTGTAATGTGCCGAATTAAAATCACGTTATACTGATATAAACTGATGATTTTATTTTATTCGTCGTTGTAATTGTTTCTTCCAAAAAGTGAGATTGTAATGGGTCAACCCGCATCTAAATCTACAGCTGTGTTACCGACTTGGGTCAATTCATCACTTTTGCAAGGGATGTTACGCGGGATTGAGCGTGAAAGTTTGCGCATGCAAAGTGATGGCTTTTTATCACAAGCCGACCACCCTCAAGCTTTGGGTTCTGCGCTGACCCATCCGCATATTACGACGGATTATTCGGAAGCTTTATTAGAATTTATTACACCGCCCCAGCCCAGCATTACCGAGGCGTTGCATTATTTAAAAGACATTCATAGCGTGGCGCATCGTCATTTGGAACATGGTGAAAAGCTCTGGCCGCTGTCGATGCCATGTATGTTGGATGACAATGACGATAAAATTCGCTTAGCCCAATATGGCAGCTCAAATATCGGGAAGTTCAAGACCTTATACCGTCATGGTTTAGGGGTACGTTATGGTCGTCGTATGCAAACCATTTCAGGTTTACACTATAACTTATCTTTTCCAGATCAACTGTTTGAACAATTACAACAACATGAAACAGATGAGGCACTAAAAGCCTTATCTGCACAAGACTATCGTAGTCACCGCTATTTTGGATTGATCCGCAACTTTATTCGCCTTACGCCGTTGGTCATGTTTTTGGTCGGAGCAAGTCCATCGGTCTGCCAGTGTTTTATGACAGGGCGTGAACATCATCTGTTGCCATTGCTGCGCGGGACCTTGTATTTACCGTATGCGACTGCTTTGCGAATGGGACGTTTTGGTTATCAAAACTCAGCACAAAAGCAGCTCGGGATTCATTACAACAATATCGACGGTTATCTCGAAGGCCTACAAAAGGCAGTCAAAACCGCTTATGCGCCGTTTAGTCGCTTAGGCCTCAATGATGCGCAGGGCGAACCGATTCAAATTAATGATCATGTCCTGCAAATTGAAAATGAGTACTACAGTTTGGTGCGTCCAAAGCAAGTACCGCAAGCAGGTGAAACGCCATCACAAGCGCTGAGCAATCGTGGTGTCGGTTATGTAGAACTGCGTGCGGTGGATGTGAACCCATATAGCCCAATTGGGATCAATGAAGATACCGCAGGTTTCTTAGAAGTGCTGGCGCTGTATTGCTTACTGCTGGATAGCCCAGATTTATTACCTGCAGAGCAAGATCAAATCGAGAAAAACCAAGCGGAAGTGGTCAATCGTGGTCGTGCACCGAATGCTGCAATTACTGTGGGTGAGCAATCGTTCCCAATTGAAGCATGGAGTCAGTCTCATTTAGAGGCGATGCAAGAACTGGTTGTGTTGTTAGATCAGTGCTATGGCACCACACTCTATAGCAAAGCGATGACAGTCATGCAACAGAGAGTCGCTGAAGTTGATGATACTTTGTCGGCGCAGATGATCGAAGATACTCTGGAAGCGGGTGGGACATGGGGCTTTGGTAGCCAAATGGCCGCACAACATGCATCGAGTTATGAGCGTCATCAGTTGAGTGCAGAGACATGGGCTTATTTTGACGATTTAGCCACGCAATCACTGCAACAACAACAGCAATTAGAGCAAGACAGTCAACTGAGTTTTGAACAGTACCTTGCACAATTTAGATAAAAAATTAAGAGGATTGACCATGCAATGGAGTTATCGCTTCGTGAGTGGTGTTTTGGTTTTAGCCAGTATCATTGGGATGGCCTTTGCCTTGTATTTAGAGCACGGCCCGCTACAGTTAAACCCATGTCCACTCTGTGTGTTCCAACGTGTGGGACTGATTGGACTGGGGATTATTTCGCTGATTGCTTTTTTGCATAACCCAGCATCGAATGGTTTTAAACGCTTTTATGCGTTTTTAGGCAGCCTCTCGATCTTATGGTCCGCAGGTGTGGCAGCACGTCACGTTTGGTTACAGAGCTTACCACCTGATCAAGTGCCGAGCTGTGGCCCAGGTTTGGATTATTGGTTAGACACGTTGCCGCTGCGTGCTGTGTTTGAGCAAGTTTTAACAGGTTCAGGTGAATGTGCACTGGTAGATTGGACTTTCTTGGGTCAGTCTTTACCTGTGTGGTCTTTGGTGTTTTTTGTGGCACTGGCGTTGATTAGCCTGTGGCAACTGTTGCGTACATATCCAAGCCACGCGAAGAAAAAATAATAAAGATAAAAAAAGCCAACGTGATGTTGGCTTTTTTATGAGGTGAATGAGGGGGCCTAGGTGAGCGCAATGCCCTCTAAGTCATCCAACCCGATCATATATTCATGCACTTGACCATATTCCGTTTCAGTTGGATTTGGATAGAACCAATTGACGATTTGTTCGGCAACACTGGCATGGGTGTGTAGCTCAAAATGGTTTAAGCCATAGAAAATGGCTTTATGTGAATCGGGGACTTTCAGTTGAAAGCGTGGATTCATATGCTCGCCTAAGGCACTTTTCACACTGACCAAATAATCCCCAATCACATTGAGCGCACGATATTTGCGATGTTCAAACTCAATGGTACCTGCCACCAAGAAGGTATTGATATGAGAGGGCAATGGAGCAGGTTTACGGTTGTCATCAACATGACCAATACGCGCTTCATTATGTTCCCAGTCATCATCCCGCACACTGCCATGACGTAAGTCTAAAATACCGTTGCTGCGAATGTTGACGATATGCCCAATAATTTTGACAAAAGGGAAACGTCCCAATTTGTCCTGCAAATGAAAGCCAAAACGTTCTAAAGCCGCACCATGATGCGGAGAACCAATACAGACCATGTTTTCCACCACATGAATCCAGCTTTGCATATTTTGTTTGCCGTAGAACAGCGCACTGCGCGAAACCAGTCCGCCCATACTGTGTCCAATCAGATCAATTGAGCTAATCCGTGGGTTGCGGTTGAGTAAGTCTTGTAGTGAGTTGGCAAAGCTACGCCCATTGGCTGAAATACGACGACCCGTGTTGTAGTTGAGATATAGCATGGTATTTTGCGCGCGTTGCGCCAGCAGCTTTTCCCCTATACCGCCATAACGCGCCGTGCTCCAGTACAAATGGTTCATACATAGACCATGGACCATAATTACCACGCGACCAGACAACTCGCCTTGCTGGATGGCACCGTAATGATCATAAAACACCATCGGTAGCGCTACAGGGTTATGATATTTCAGTAAATAGTCACCCAAAACACCATTGATTGCACCGACTAAATAATGCATGGTTGGGGTTAAGGGTTTGCGATGCAAATTTGGAAATTTTTCAATGATATGACGCAAACTTGGCGCCAATAAATAGCTACCGTAGTTTTGCAAGGTATTGAAGGAAAACTGGTAAATTTCTTCAATTGACCGTGTCGACAGAAACTTCTTGGAACTGGTTTCATTCATCCCAAATATACTGATTAAAATTTCCCGTTGAATGGCCTGAATTAAATCGTGGACGACATCGCCTAAGCGGGTTGTCACCAACTGAGCAATCCCTTCAAGCAGGTCGGCTTGGCTGGGAGGAGTACGATCCCATTTACAATAGGTCTCGTGCAGAGGCGTTAAACTTGGCATTTTTTCTACCCTTGTGCTTCTGTGTCCAAAGGGACTTTATTTTTTTCAACGATCACGGTATAAATTCTTAGCACTCTAGCTTATCTAATTCATCTCGAACAACTTTTACAATAGCGATGAATACACAGATGACCTTATTTTTTTGTCTGACAATTTTTATATCCATACAAAATAATACAGTCGGCTGATGCCATCTCTTTTGAGTTCAATAAAAATGATGTAGAAGAGTAAATGTACAGCATGAATATTATTTATTTACATGGCTTTCAAAGCAGTTCTTTATCGATTAAAGGTCAATTGCTGAAACGCTATTGCGAATCTCATCCACACTGGCACGTGCATTTGCCAGACTTAAACATGCCGCCACATTTGGCCTTAGAAAAATTGGCCGCCTTGATTCAGGAGTTGGATCAGGTGGTACTGGTGGGCAGCAGTTTAGGTGGATTTTATGCGACACAACTGGTCGCGAAGTTGGCAGTGCCGGCTGTGCTGATCAATCCAGCTATGCAACCATGGCATTTGTTCCGAGATCTATTTGGTGCGACGCAACTGCCCTATAGAGTCAATGAACATTGGACGCTCGATGATGCGCAATTGGACTATTTAGAGCAGATTGAGCTGCCATTTGTGCAAGATGCAGACAAAATTTTAGTGTTATTGCAACAAGGCGATGAAGTTTTGGATTATCGTGAAGCACAGCGCTATTATAATGGCGCAGCGCTTGTGATCTCGGAAACGCAAGGCAATCATGCGATGGAAGATTTCGCAGACAAAATACCGATGGCATTACAGTTTTTATCGGACTGCTTAAAATAAGGAAACAGTACAACGTGTCTCAATATACGGCTCAATCGCTTGAAGTATTATCTGGTTTAGATCCGGTACGTCGTCGTCCCGGCATGTATACCGATACCACACGCCCAAACCATTTGGCGCAAGAGGTTATTGATAATGCAGTCGATGAGGCACTGGCTGGTCATGCCAACAAAATTACCGTCACCGTTTATAAAGATGGTTCGCTCTCAGTCGAAGACAATGGTCGTGGCATGCCTGTCGATATTCACCCCGAATATGGTCAAAGCGGGATCGAGATCATCCTGACCAAGCTGCATGCTGGTGGTAAATTCAGTACCGACAACTACCAGTTCTCAGGTGGTTTGCATGGCGTAGGCATTTCCGTGGTGAATGCTTTATCTAGCCGAGTCGAAGTAGAAGTTCAGCGTCAAGGCAACCTTTACCAAATGGCCTTTGAGCAGGGTGAACCGACTGCACCCTTGACGGTGCTAGAAGGTAAAGCTCCGAAGCGTGCGACAGGGACCACCGTTCACTTTTGGCCTGAAGCCAAATATTTTGATTCACCGAAATTTGCTCTGAAAGCGCTGAAGCACAACTTAAAAGCCAAAGCCGTTTTGGCTGCCGGTTTGCAAATCAATTATGTCGACCAAATCAATGACGAAAAAATCGTTTGGCAGTTTGAAAATGGCCTCGTCGATTATTTGATGGATGAAATTGAGGATCGTGAGATTCTGCCTCATCCAGCCTTTGTGGCAACAGGAGATGCTGAGCGTGCCAGTGCCGAATTTGCTATTTGTTGGAATGTCGATGGCGGCGAATTGGTTCAAGAAAGTTATGTGAACTTGATTCCAACGGCGCAGGGCGGAACCCATGTGAATGGCCTACGCTCAGGTGTGACTGATGCGATGCGCGAGTTTTGTGAACTGCGTAATTTGCTGCCACGTAATATGAAGCTGTCGGCTGAAGACGTTTGGGATGGTGTGAACTATATTTTGTCGTTGAAGTTCCAAGAGCCACAGTTTTCAGGCCAAACCAAAGAGCGTTTATCCAGTCGTGAAGCGTCGGGGATTGTCCAGAACATTGCGAAAGATGCTTTTGCACTGTGGTTGAACCAAAACTCCGATATTGCCATGCAGTTGGCAGAAATGGCGATCTCGAAAGCAGGTCGTCGTCTGAAAGCTGCGAAAAAAGTTGAACGTAAGAAAATTGTGGCAGGTCCGACTTTACCCGGAAAATTGTCAGACTGTGTTGGGCATACCTTAGAAGAGTCTGAACTGTTCATTGTAGAAGGGGATTCTGCCGGTGGTTCAGCCAAGCAGGCACGTGATAAAAACTTCCAAGCGATCATGCCCATTCGTGGGAAAATCTTAAATACGTGGGAAGTCTCTTCTGATGAAGTCTTGGCTTCGCAAGAAGTGCATAATATTGCCATTGCGATCGGGGTCGATCCGGGGTCGGATGATTTATCCGAATTACGTTATGGCAAGATCTGTATCTTGGCCGATGCTGACTCGGATGGTCTACACATTGCGACGCTGCTGTGTGCTTTGTTTGTGAAACATTTTCCAATCTTGGTTGAAGAAGGACATCTGTATGTGGCGATGCCACCGCTGTATCGAATTGATGATGCAAAAGATGTGCACTATGCCTTGGACGATGACGAGCTCGAAAGCATGTTGAAAAAATGCAAAACCAAGAACCCGCAAATTACTCGCTTTAAAGGTTTGGGTGAAATGAATGCCAGTCAACTGCGTGAAACCACGCTGGATCCAAACACACGCCGTTTGGTGCAGTTAGATTTGGATGATAGTCACTTCACCGCAGGTTTATTGGACAAATTACTGGCAAAAAAACGCTCCAGTGACCGTAAAGAATGGTTAGAGCAGAAAGGTAACTTGGCCGAATTGGTGGTTTAATATATTGATAAGCCTGCGTAAAGTGGGCTTATATATTATGATGACTAAAAACTAAATGGGCTTTAAGAGAATAAAAATGGAATATCAAGAAAAACATTTAGCGGAAAATATACGAAATGATATGGGCATGAATGAAGAAGAATTACAGGAAATGCGTGAAGCTGATGTGGATGATGAAACACTACATGCCTTAAGCTTAGCAGGGCGTGTCGAATGGAAAAAAAGAATTTTGTATTATGCCAATTTATTAAATTCTGAGATGAAAAAAATTTTAGACAATGAGTTAGCACTAGGTAATCGAATCAGTGATGCACATTGTGATTATCCTGAACAAGGCTCAATACACGTTACCCTTGCTGAAAAGTTTAAAGGAAATTATAAAGAACAAAATGTTAAATATACGAAAGGTAATGATCCACATTATTGGTTTGAAGATTACACATCACTAAATCAACCTAGGCATATGATTCTGCATTAAATGCATAAATTGTGTTATTTGAACACTTTTAATCTAAAAATAAAAAGCCCGTACATTGCGGGCTTTTTGCTGCGCAGATGAGCAATAAAATTGCGCCTAATCTGTGCACAATTTTCCAGATCAATCGACTGAATTAGGCGAAATGAATTGATTTGGAACACATGATGTATACAAGTTTGTATGCAGAAAAGTAGTCATCTGAGCGAAAATCTATCTAAAATACAGTGCATTTAAAAATTAATAAATAATTGATAAATATTAAAATAATTAAAAATTTGATAATGATTTTCACATCATAAAACCCTGCTTGGCATAGAAATTGAATTGGCACTTATAGCGCGAATAACAATCATGCATTGCAAAATGCACCCTAAGTTTCAAGTTTGGAGAAAATCAAGATGTTCCAACAAAAATTACTCACGAAAACATTCCTTGCAACTGCAATGATGGGGACTATTGCTTTGACAGGTTGTTCAAAACCTGCGGAGAAAGCGGAAACAGCAACGTCTGAGCCAACAGCGGCAGTGAGCAGTGGTGACACGATCAAAGTCGGAATTTTGCACTCGCTCTCAGGCACCATGGCAATTTCTGAAACCTCTCTCAAAGACACGGCATTGATGACCATCAATGAAATTAATGCCAACGGTGGGGTACTGGGCAAAAAGTTAGAACCTGTCGTAGTCGATCCAGCATCTGATTGGCCTTTATTTGCTGAAAAAGCACGTCAACTTATTACCCAAGATAAAGTCGCGGTGATTTTTGGTTCATGGACATCGGTATCGCGTAAGTCAGTGTTACCTGTGGTAGAAGAGTTGAATGGTTTGTTGTTCTATCCCGTGCAGTATGAAGGGCAGGAGCAGTCGAAAAATATTTTCTATACAGGAGCCGCACCGAACCAACAAGCGATTCCTGCGGTGGAATATTTGATGAGCGAAGAGGGCGGTAAAGCAGAGCGTTTTGTTCTACTCGGTACGGACTATGTCTACCCACGCACCACCAATAAAATTTTACGTGCGTTCTTGAAGTCGAAAGGTGTGGCCGATGCGGACATCATGGAAGAGTACACACCCTTCGGTCATAGTAACTATCAAACCATAGTTGGTAATGTGAAGAAATTTGCTGCGGGTAAGAAAACCGCGGTCATTTCAACCATCAATGGCGATTCTAATGTGCCGTTCTATCGTGAGCTGGGTAACCAAGGCATTAAAGCTTCAGATATTCCAGTCATGGCTTTCTCTGTGGGTGAAGAAGAACTCCGTGGTATTGATACCAAACCATTGGTTGGACATTTGGCTGCATGGAACTATTTCATGTCGGTGAAAAACCCGACCAACACCGAATTTGTCAATAAAATGAAGCAGTATGCGGTGCAGTATAAGTTGCCGAATGCTGACAAAATCGTGACCAATGATCCGATGGAAGCCACCTATGTGGGCATTAATATGTGGAAACAAGCGGTTGAAAAAGCAGGCAGTACCGATGTTGATAAAGTTCGCGTTGCGATGGCAGGCCAAGAGTTCAAAGCACCTTCTGGCTACACCTTAAAAATGGATGCAGAAAACCATCACTTACATAAACCAGTCATGATTGGTGAGATTCGCGCAGATGGTCAGTTTGATGTGGTCTACAAAACACCGAGTGTGATTAAAGCAGAGCCTTGGAGCCCATACATTCCTAAATAATTGTCTTAAGTACTGAGCCTATAGCTTCGGCTGTGGGCTCTTAAATAAAAACATCCCGATACGGGACTTTTTAAGCAACCTTAAGGGAATATTTTATGAATCCAAAGATTTTTTGTGTCGCGATACTCTGCTCAATGGCACAGCTCATGAGTAACAGTGTTTGGGCTGAAAATACTGAACCCGCTTCTCCTACACAAAGTGCATCAGCATCTAATGATGCCATTCAACGTTTTGTTAAAGCAGAATTTGCAGAGCGTCGTGCCATGCTGAACCAGTGGCCGGGCACGATTGAAGAGTTTGATCGTCTCGTTGCATTTATTGAAAATGATGAGTTATACAAAGACAGTGCAGGCACGACGTATATCTTAAAAAATAATGAAAAATTATTACGTTATCCCGATGAGCAAGTAATTGAAACTTGGCCAGGGGATTTGTCTCAGGTAACTTTGGTCAACACCTTACGTAAAGCCTTAAACTTTGGACAGGCACAGGCCAAATTAAAATCTGAAGAATCTGCCCAACGTTTAGCAGCCATTGATATTTTAGAAAATAATCTGTCTGAACTGAATGTTGCGCAGATTAATCAGCTCTATCTGCATGAACAAAATAATAAAGTTAAACAGCGCTTGGCACAGCTCAAAGCGCGCCTCGACTTTGAAAGTCCAGATGTTTTAGTCCAAATTCAGGCTGCTAAAGTCCTTACAGATTCCAACCGTCCCGATGTGCTGGCACTGGTTGAGCAGGCTTTAACTCAATCAAATTTGAACCCAGAACTCAAAACTGTGTTGGTGGATGCCAAAAGTCAGATTAAAACCCGGATCCAAGCCAGTGAATGGGCTGGACATGTGTTTTCAGGTTTCAGTACGGCCAGTATTTTACTGCTAGCAGCGCTCGGTTTGGCCATCACCTATGGCCTGCTTGGTGTGATTAATATGGCGCATGGTGAGTTGATTATGATTGGGGCCTATACCACCTATGTGGTGCAAAGCCTGTTTAAGACTTATTTAGGCAGTTATGTCGATTGGTATTTAATAGCAGCTATTCCTGCAGCCTTTTTAGTGAGCGCCTTAATTGGCATGTTGATTGAACGGACGGTAATTCGTCCACTGTATGGTCGTCAGCTTGAAACCTTGTTGGCCACTTTTGGGGTCAGTCTGATTTTGATGCAATTGGTGCGGATGATTTTTGGCGCACAAAATGTTGAAGTCTCGAATATTTCTTGGTTATCGGGCGGTATTGCGCTGAGTCCAAGTTTAATGCTGCCGTATAACCGGATTGCCATTATTGTGTTTACGGTTGCGGTGCTACTGCTGTTGGTTTACCTGCTTAATAAAACTCGCTTTGGTCTGTTTGTTCGTGCAGTGACACAAAACCGTCAAATGGCACGTGCTGTCGGTATCCGCTCTAGCCGTATCGATATGTTGGCCTTTGGGCTGGGTTCTGGGCTAGCTGGTCTAGCGGGCTGTGCCTTAGCGCAAGTGGGCAATGTTGGGCCTGATTTGGGTCAGAACTATATTATCGATGCTTTCTTGGTTGTTGTGGTGGGTGGTGTCGGGCAAGTTTGGGGAGCTGTTCTGGCGGCGCTTGGTTTAGGGATCAGCGGTACAGTCCTTGAAATTGGGATGGGGGCTGTTCTTGCAAAAATTATTCTACTGGTTCTTGTGATTTTGTTTATTCAAAAACGTCCACAAGGTTTGTTTGCCATCAAAGGCCGTTTTGTGGAGTAAGCGCATGAAAATCACTTCTTTATTTTCCGATAAACCTTATAGTGCGCTCGCTATTGCGGTCTGCTTTGCGGTGATGTTGATCCTGCCTTGGTTACATTTGTTACCAGTAGATTCAGCCTTTCATCTCTCTGCGTATTGGGTCACCTTGATTGGCAAAATCATGTGTTTGGCTCTGGTGGCTTTGGCGCTAGACTTGGTTTGGGGTTATGCAGGCATTTTAAGCCTAGGCCATGGCTTGTACTTTGCCCTTGGTGGCTACGCGTTTGGTATGTATCTGATGCGCCAGACGGCAGGTGATAGCCTGCCTGACTTTATGCGGTTTTTAAGCTGGACTGAACTGCCATGGTATTGGGTGGGCAGCAATCATTTCTTATGGGCTTTGGCCTTGGTGGTGTTGGTGCCTGGTATGGTTGCCTTCATCTTTGGTTTCTTTGCCTTTCGTTCCAAAATTAAAGGCGTGTATTTCTCGATTATTACACAGGCGATGACATTTGCTGCGGCATTGTTATTTTTCCGCAATGAAACAGGCTTTGGCGGAAACAATGGATTTACTGGCTTTAAGACTATTTTAGGCATGGACATCACTTCTGCTCCCATGCGTGCCACCTTATGTTCCTTAACGGCTTTGGTGTTGATGCTGTGCTTTGTAGGTCTGCGTCATCTCATGAATAAACCCTACGGTCGTGTGTTGGGGGCGATTCGGGATAGTGAAAACCGCTTGCAGTACTTGGGCTACCGCACGCTGTGGTACAAGCTTTCTGCATGGGTGCTGTCCGCAGTAATTGCAGGTATTGCAGGAGCCTTGTATGTGCCTCAGGCTGGCATTATTAACCCGAGTGAAATGAACCCCGTCAATTCGATTGAAATGGCGGTATGGGTGGCTGCGGGTGGGCGCGGGACTTTGATTGGCCCAATTTTGGGAGCAGGGTTAATTAATGGCGTAAAAACCTATTTCACCGTGGCTTATCCAGAAGCATGGTTATTAATCTTGGGTGCTTTATTTATTGTGGTCACCATTTTCTTACCCAAAGGTGTCATTGGTCTGTTTGACCGTTTTAAAAAGGAGCGTAGCGAATGAGTGAGCTAATACAACCTCATGGTGGCCATGCTTCAGACGGCTATGGACGTCCCAAAGAACAAGGCGCCGACTTCAGTCATGGGATTGCACTGTACTTGGAAAAAGTTAGTGTTTGGTTTGATGCTTTTCGAGCCTTAAATGATTTATCGCTATACATCCAAGAAGGGGAGCTACGCTGCATCATTGGGCCCAATGGTGCAGGTAAAACCACACTAATGGATGTGATTACGGGGAAAACCCGACCGACAGAAGGCTCTGCTTTTTTTGGGCAAAACTATGATTTGGCCAAGATGAGTACCGAGCAAATTGCGGAAGCAGGCATTGGGCGTAAATTTCAAAAACCAACGGTATTTGAAAACTTTAGCGTGATGGAAAACCTACTACTCGCTGCACCAAAAGATAAGCGGGTGAAGAAAAGCTTTTTTAGCAAACTAGATCCGGACGCACAGCTAGCTTTAGATGAGTCATTGGCGCAAATTCGCCTAGAACAATGGGTACATAAACCTGCGGGGCTGTTGTCGCATGGACAAAAGCAATGGTTGGAAATCGGCATGTTGCTTATGCAACGCCCTAAGCTGATTCTACTTGATGAACCCGTGGCCGGTATGACCGATGCCGAAACGGAACGAACCGCTGAGCTATGTTTAGAGCTGAAGAAAAATCACACCTTGGTGGTGGTTGAACATGACATGAGCTTTATCGACACCATCAGTGAAAAAGTGACGGTACTGGCTCAAGGGGCGATCTTAGCCGAAGGTACATTGGCTGAGGTACAGGCCAATGAGGATGTAATTGAGAAATATTTAGGACGTTAAGGAGCCGACCATGTTAGAAGTCAAAGACGTCAATCAGTTTTACGGTGGCAGTCATATTTTAAGAAATGTTTCATTTCAGGCCCCTGTGGGAGAGTGCTCCGTGGTGCTGGGGCGTAATGGCGTAGGGAAAACCACTTTACTGAAATGTTTAATGGGGATTTTACCGATTAAGTCCGGACAGATTTTACTTGATGGTCAGGACATTTCGAAAATGAGTCCCGAGCAACGCGTGCGTGTAGGTTTGGCTTATGTGCCGCAAGGGCGTGATATTTTTTCAACCTTAACTGTCGAAGAAAATATCCTGATTGGCATGGCCAAGTTTAAGGGGGTGAAAACTCGAAAAGTGCCTGAGCATTTGTATGAAATTTTCCCAATTTTAGATGAAATGAAGCACCGCCGAGGCGGGGATTTATCAGGGGGGCAGCAGCAGCAACTGGCCATTGCGCGTGCTTTAGCATCAGAGCCTCGGGTGTTAATTTTGGATGAGCCTACAGAAGGCATTCAACCTTCTATTATCAAAGACATTGGCCGAGTGATTCGTAAACTGGCGGATGGCGGCGACATGGCGGTGGTTTTGGTCGAGCAGTTTTATGATTTTGCCGAGGAGCTGGCCGATGTATATACCGTCATGGCCCGTGGGCAAGTGATTGCACAAGGGGCAGGCTGTGAAATGCCTGCAAAAGGTATTCGAGAATTGGTAGCGATTTAAGCTTTTTTATTATCCCCCTCTTCCAAAGGGAGAGGGGGAAGCCTCCCTTTTAAAAGGGAGGTTTGGAGGGATTTATTGTTTTTAAATCTCAGTATTTTCATCCCATAAAAAATAAATACCATACTGACCAGTTCGGAACTCACCACCAATAGCTTTTCCTGAATCGGTAAGAAAATGTTTTCCATTTTCTGTAAGGTTTAAATAGCCTTTATTGACTAATTTTTCTAATAAGTCTGGGGTTTTAATTCCAACTTTTGCTGCGAGTTTTGCAGTCGTTAGTTTGGTAAAAATTATTTCTTCTTCGCTTTCTTTCATCTCTGAAACTGGAGAAGCCTCAGCTTTTACTTCATCTAGAGTAATACGTATTTCATCACTAATACGGATAATTCGTTGAGCTTCCTCATAAGCATCTTTGAAGACTTCGTTATCTTCATAC
The DNA here is from genome assembly GCF_013391465.1 of Acinetobacter sp. SwsAc2. NCBI lineage: Bacteria > Pseudomonadati > Pseudomonadota > Gammaproteobacteria > Moraxellales > Moraxellaceae > Acinetobacter > Acinetobacter sp. SwsAc2. The sequence goes on from NZ_JACBEZ010000001.1 coordinate 72,976, forward strand.
TTACGGACTAAGATCCCCATTTCATTGTTATTGACTTGGCTGAACTCATAAAGGTTTAGACTTGAAATAATACATTCACTTTCATTGATATAGCATTTTGCATGCAAGTTTTTGCAGAAGCTAACGCGAACATAATCCAACTTTTGCATCCATTTAATTTCGTCTGGATGTAAATCACTTTTTCCATAAACAATACGAATATCAATTTTGAGACGATCTTTATCTTCTAGCAGTTCCTTAATTCGGTCATTTAAACGGAGATAAGGACTAATTAAAATGAGACGCTCTTTGGCATTTTTGATGAGTTCTTCAAGAAAAAAATTAGTACCGCTCGTATTTAAAAATTTTGCCATTGAACCCTCTGATTATTTTGAATAATTAAATGAGATATTAACGCATAAATACTTGGTTAGGCATGATCTAGACGTGTAATTTGAATTTTTTCATCAAGCTGAAAAATATCACAATGGTGTTCTGTCCTCATCCAGTCAAAACCGAAAACTCCTTTGGGGATTCGAATGTTTGAGTCTCAATATATACATCTGCGAGGAGGGGTAAGTTTTAGTCTGTGTTGGTCGGTCTTTGGGTTGGAAGTAAAGGTTGGTCATCTTTCAATTTGTATGAAAAATTACTCATACAAATTGATTGAGCGATCTGCTTTTAGACGCGTTAAGCTAATGCAAAGCAACAACAAAATAAGAGCTGCCATATGGACACATTATTATTAAGTATTCGCCCCAATGCTTTGGAAACATTGATTTTAGAATCTATTTCTATCGACGATGTGCTGAATTCGGAGCACATCGAGTCGCATCTGCTTTTAGGTAAAAACTGGAAAATCTTACAGACCTTATTGCAAGGCAGTTTTAAGTCTGGCACTTCATTACTTGCTTTGAGTGTACAAGCCGAGCATCACTTGGCAGAGCGCCAAAAACAACTTACAGAGGTACGTTATAACACCGCGGTTCGTGTCGTTGAAGTCCAAGAGGCTTTAGAAAAACTGGCTATCGATGACTTTAAAAAACATATGCAAACCACATGTTTGAAACGCTTAGAACAGGAACATGGCATCCAGAGCGAATCGATTGAATTGCAATTTGCTGAGTTGAGTTTAATCTTTGCTCAGCTCAGAAACTTTTATGAACATGCGGCCAAGCATACCTATGCCGTGATCAGCGTCACCAGTGACAATTTAGTCCCGACCTCACTGATTTAACAGCAGTTGCATCAACACCAGATCACGCCATTGCCCAAACTTTTGTCCGACTTGGGGCATATAGCCAGTTTGTACAAAGCCAAACTTTTCATGCAAAGCAATTGAAGCCAGATTGGCGTGGTCTATTCCTGCAACCATGACATGCATGTGCTGCATTTTTGCTTGTTCAATCAAATACGCTAAAAGCTGTTGACCTAAGCCCTGACGGGCATAGTTGGGTGAAATATAAATCGAGTGCTCAACGGTATAACGATAGCCTGAAAAATTACGGAAGGTGGCATAGTCTGCAAAGCCTGCAATGGCCTGCGTTTCTTGGTCTTCCACCACGCAAAATGGAAATTGATTCTGTTGAAAGTGTTGTAGCTGTTTTTGGAAATGCGCTAGATCATAGGTATGTTCATTCCAAGTGGCCATACCATATAAGACTTCTGCATTATAAATGTTTTGGATCTCGGGCAGATCGTGTTCAGTGGCTGGACGAATGAGAAAAGACATGAAGGCAAGGTTGTATGCGTTGGTAGGGGTATCATGCTGCTTTTGCATAAAAAAAAGCAAGACAGAAGTCTTGCTTTTGGATATTCACAAAAGTGAATTAGAAGTGGTATTTGATTAACGCACTTACGTCATTTTGGTCAACGCCTTTATAGCCGTATTTGTTATTCCAAACTGAGTGCTCGATACCCACGTATAGGCGTGTATCTGGAGAAATGTGTTTACCTACATTCCATTTGTACTGACTAGTCCAGTTTAACTCGCTTGCATGGTCATCTTCAGCAGTTGACCAGTCAAGGAAGGCATCAACTAAAAAGTCTTCAGAACCAAGTTTGAACGGTACTGCATAGGTGATGGTCATTTGATAATCATCATCAGTCAGGTCATTATCTGCTTTGTAGAAGTTGATGTTTGCATACTGTGTATATGGCACGTTTAAGGCAAAACCAATACCATAGAGGTAGTTGTTGAAACCTTCACCGCCTTCCCATGTCGTTGCAACTAGCACATCTTTAACTGGGCCAAGCTCAAGTTTAGTTCCTGTCATCGCACCTAAGCTGAAACGTGGTGCAACTTCAAAGTAAGTTTCATTGCCATCAGCATCGTTGTTGGTACGGTCAGCGAAAGCGAAGAAATCGCCATATTTGAAGCCAGCTGCATATTCTGCAGTAATGGTTGTTTGCTCAAGTTTTTCGTCTTGAGTCACAAATGGTGATTTGTAGTTTTCACCATATAAACCAGTGAAGCTAAAGTCTTGCCAAATCGGCGCAGCTTGAGAGATTGCCGCAGCAGAAGATAATGCTACGAAAGCAGCAATTTGAGTCAGTTTCATGAATATTTCCCCAAAAAATCGGATACAGGATACCGATTATTAAGCAAAAATAAAGCCAAATTTGACGAACGTCATGGAAAATAGATATCAAAATGAGCCGTTTTTTATACTTTTTTTACCAAATGGTTTAATGTTGCCTTTCACGCATGACATTTAATTTGATATGGACCTTCTTGGAAAAAATGTTAGGTGATTGAATAATAAATTTAGCAATATCGACATGATACAGCTCGGGAGAATCCTAGAATGGAACAGGGTTTGCACTTATTTGGGGGATGTTTGCAAAGAATGAATGATCGATGTTTGGAGTCATTCCTGCCGTAATTGAAGTTGTCATAATCACTAGATTTTTTGTTCATTCTAGCCAATGAAGTCACCTGAATAGTAGAAGATGGAATCAAATCCATCTGTTTTTAGCCATGCAAGTAAGGGCTTGTCACAATAAGTATCCTTTTCATATTTTTTTAAAAATATCACTTGCATAATTTTCAGTTAGGCCCGATATTCAAAGGAGAAGGACACAGATCTGCAGACTCAAAAGTGTTCATCATTCAATCGATGGAGGTTACATTCCAAAGCAATTGAAGATGGTCGAATACTGTTAAAACAGTAAGTTACAAGTGTACCAAGAGATAAAAATCTTCGTACAACAAAAGAGTCGAATAAAGAAAGAGAGGATGTTATTTTATGAACATAGAAATCCGTACAGATAAAAACATTCAAAATAGTGACCGTTTAATTAGTTATATACGCGAAGAGCTGAATCAAGAATTTCAACGTCACAGTGAGCGCATTACCCACTTTTCAGTGCATCTAAGTGATGCCAATAGCCATAAAGGCGGAGATGACGACATTCAATGTATGATTGAAGCGCGTCCAGCAGGTTTAAAACCCGTGGTTGTAAATCATAAAGGTCATAATGTCGATACTGCGATTCATGGCGCGATCGATCGCCTTAAACGTAGTTTAGAACATACCTTTGAAAAAAATGATAAACCACGTGCTGGCCAACCTGTATATGCAGATCAGGATGATGGCCTAGTTGATGATGAGGAAGATTAAACCTCACCGAATTTAAAAAAAGCCCCTCAATCAGGGGCTTTTTTAATGCTGGGCACTCACTTTTATCCAACATTACGGATAACAAATGTCCCGTTTATTCGGCATAATAGAATAAACTGAATTGAAGAGCGTCATCTCCATGTTAACCGCGCAACAACAAGCTTTCGTGCAAGCACTTGAAGAATTAGATCTTCAACAAGTTCAACGTCTATTGACCGATGGGTTAAGTCTCAATTTTATCGATCCTGAAAAAGGACCTGTGATTTCTGTCTGGTCAGATGGCTTATTCAAATGGTGGGAAGCGATTTGCGAAGCGTATGAAGCAGGCGCACCGCTGTCAGAACAAGAAAAACAACAGACTCTAGCGGTACATTTAGACATTTTAGAACAACTGATTCATGGCAAAGCAAACTTGCATTTGTGGGATACAGAAGAAATTTATGGCCCACTTTGGGATGCTGCAAGTGCTGCATGTGCGCCCGCGGTCAAACGTTTATTGGATGAAAAAGTTGATCCAAACACCAAAGATGAAGATGGCTTAACTATTTTATCTTCAATTAGCGATTTATTCTTTGATTGTGAATTTGACGAAATTAATTGGGCCGAAGCATTGGCTGAAGAAAAGCAAACCTTAGAGTTGCTTCGTCAGCATGGTGCAAAAATGACAAAAGAATTAGCTTAAACAGCGAGATCATCATGATGCAATTAAAACATTTAGGTTTATGTGTAGCCGCTGGGTTCAGTATGAATGCGATGGCTGCAGATTTTTCCTTTGACCGCCCAGGTTCGGGCATAGGGACAGGGATTACGCCTGTGGGACAGTTGGCTTGGGAGCAGGGCTTGGCCAATGCGCACTATGCTGAATCGACCACGGCTGATGGTGAAAAAGTCAAAACCACCAGCTTAAATGCAGATATGTTATTGCGCACAGGTTTAGCTGAAAACATCGAATTGCAATTGGGTTGGGCTGGGCCCTCTTGGCAACAAATGAAAGTGGCAGGCAATAAGTCTGAAACAGATGGTTTGGGGGATGTCAGTGTGGGTGTGAAAGCGGCGATTCCTTTGGATGATGAACGCTTGAGTATGGCGGTACTGGCTGAAGCGATTATTGCCACAGGTAATGATGGTTTCACCAATGAAGATGATATTTATGGTCTGTCATCTGTGGTTGCATACGATTATAGCGACCTCGTGTCGACATCCATCACTATGCGTTATGAAGTGCAAAATAGTGATTGGGCCATTTCTGCAATTCCGACTTTAGAATATCAATTTACCGATAAACTCAGCGGTTTTTCTGAATTGGTTTATCGTAAAGCAGAAAGTCAAGACAATGAATATGCGCTCGGTACAGGTGTAATGTATGCGGTGAATAATCGGATGCAGTTGGACGCAAGTGTTGGTGTTGACTTAAATGGTTCAGATAAAAGTTATTATTCAGGCCTTGGTGTTTCATACTTATTTTAATTAGAAAAAAGAACATATTATGAAAAAGCATCTTCATCTGAAACAGGGGATGAGCGGCAAAACGTGGTATCTGGCGCTGTCAGTATTGATCATCAATCTGTGTATCTGGGCCAGTATCCTAAACGTTCATGCGGAAACTCCACTTCTTTCAGCTGAAGATGCTTTTCCATTTACAGTGGAATCCACGACTGAGCATAAGGCTCAACTGCACTGGAATATCCCTGAACAGTATTATCTGTATCAGCACAAATTTGAAGTGCAACAGGCGGGTCAGCCCCTTAAGCTTGAGCTACCGCCTGCGCATGATCTGTATGATGAAAACTATGGACACACCCAAGTTTATTATCAACAAGTGCAATTTGACTTAGATACACAGGCCTCGCAGACCTATAAGGTGACTTGGCAAGGCTGTGCCAAAGATCGTATTTGCTATCCACCGCAAAGCATTGAGTTTAAAACGGATGTAAATGGTTTGGTCAGCCTACAAGACCAAGCAGGTGGATCAAAACGACTGTTAGATTTAGCCGCGCAATCGAATCCGCAATTTGAGCCGATCAACCCCACAGTCACTGCTGAACCCGCCGCAACAGCTTCTGATACGATGGCTGCGCAAGACCAAATTTGGTCTGAAGAGTTAGCCAAAAGCTCGTTGGCCTATGGTTTATTACTGTTCTTTGGCCTCGGGATATTACTGGCGTTTACGCCGTGTTCTTTACCGATGTTGCCGATTTTAACCTCTTTAATTATTCGCGATAGCAAAGGCCTGAAAGCATGGATGATTGCTTTGGTCTTTGTGTGCAGTATGGCCATGGTCTATGCCATTTTGGGCTTGGTGGCCTCATCTGCAGGTTTGAACTTCCAGCGTTGGTTACAACAGCCATCCACCCTGATTGCTTTTAGCATTCTTTTTGTTTTATTCGCGCTCAATCTATTTGGTTTGTTTGAACTTAAACTGCCGCAAGCCGTGGTGAATAAACTTGATCATATCCAGTCTATGCAAAAGGGTGGAAGCCTGATCAGTGCTGCGATTATGGGCATGATCTCTGCGCTGTTGGTTGGACCGTGTATGACGGCACCTTTGGCAGGCGCTTTACTGTTTATTTCGCAGACACAAAGCCAGTGGCAAGGGGCCATTTTGCTGTTCACCTTAGGCTTTGGTATGGGGACACCATTGTTATTGGCAAGCGTACTGGGTGCTAAGGTATTACCTCGTGCTGGTCTGTGGATGAATCAGGTTCGGGTATTCTTTGCTTTCATCATGTTGGCTTTAGCGCTGTATTTTGTGCGTCCTTTGCTTTCTGAAACATGGATGCAAGCACTGAGTCTGCTGCTAGGCTTGAGCTTTATTATTTATGTGTTGTATCGTTTGATGTGGCATAAAACCCAATTGCGTATGCTGTACATCGTGGCTCTAGTCATTGGCGGGACGTATATTGCTTATAGCCAATATCAGCAGAGTCAGCGTTTCTTTGAAGCACCAGTGGCTGCATCTGCGCGTTGGCATGTGGCAGCGACAGCAGCGGAGTTTAAGCAGCTCTTGGCACAAGCACCAAAAGGTCAAAAGATCATTATCGATGTCTATGCTGATTGGTGTGTTGCTTGTCAGCCGATTGAACGCCGTATATTAAAATCGGCAACGGTACAGCAAGCACTTGCGCCGTATTATTTGATCAAATTAGATTTGAGCCACTACGATGCAACACATCAAGTGCTCTTAAACCAGTGGGATATTTTAGGACCACCGACCTATTTATTCTTAGATGCCTCACAACAAGAAATTCGTGGTTTACGTTTAACCGGTGCATTTACTGAGGCTGAACTTTTAGCTCAATTACAACGTTTTTAAACCTGAGGGAGAGCGGGTATGCAACGTTTATATATTGCCAATAAAAATTACTCCAGTTGGTCGATGCGAGCATGGTTGGTCTTGACTGCATTTAACATCGATTTTGAAGAAGTACTGGTTCGCTTTGATGCGACAAATCCCAGTTTTAAAGAGCAACTGTCCCTCATTCATGCCAATGCCAAAGTGCCCGTATTGGATGTGGGCGAATTTAAAATTTGGGATTCTTTAGCCATCTGTGAATATTTGGCCGAGCAAAATCCAGATTTAGCCCTGTGGCCTAAACAGACCCATTTGAGAGCACAAGCACGGAGTATCAGTGGTGAGATGCACAGTAGTTTTATGGCACTACGCCAATTATGCCCCATGAATATTCAAGCGCAGTACAGCATAGCTGAGGGTCAAGCTTTGTGGGCGCAGCATGCTGAATTAAGAGCAGATGTTGAACGAATTGAACAAATTTGGGCACAGCGTGCAGATGAACATCCCTTTCTATTTGGTGATTTTTCTATAGCCGATGCCTTCTATGCCCCTGTAGTGATGCGTTTCAAGAGTTATGCACTACCTGTAGCCGAACGCAGCCAGCAGTATATGCAACACATCATGCAGCATCCTGCGGTTAAACAATGGGTCGACGCGGCACAGGCAGAAGCAGTTTAGTTAGGTGAAATATGCTGTGTGTCTGCACATGCGGCGCTATATTTGATCTCACTGGGATTGATTTCTAAATAGCATTTGATTTGATTACGTCCACTGGCTTTAGCGGCATAGAGTGCTTTGTCTGCTTGATCCAAAAGCTGTTGCGGTTTCAATTTATCCGCCGCTAGGGCAATGCCGAAACTGGCAGTAATGCGAATTGCACGTCCATTTTCATTTTGAATCACTAAATCTTCAATGGCTGCACGGCAACGTTCCGCGATTTGACGAGCTTTAAGGGCAGAGGACTGCTTTAAAATGAGTATAAATTCTTCACCCCCAAAACGGCCCACTACATCACTTTCACGCAAATGAAGGCCTAATTTTTGACTTACGGCAATCAGAACCGTATCTCCCATATGATGTCCAAATTGATCATTGATATTTTTAAAGTAGTCGAGGTCTAAAAGCACGATGGCATAGGGGCAATTTTTATCATGATGCAACTCATCTAAGCTTTGGTTAATACTGCGGCGGTTCAAGGCGTTGGTGAGTGGGTCGGTCTGACTTAAATGTTGAATGAGTCGTTCACGATGTCGCCATTGGCTAAGTAAAATTTCAAATAAAATCAGACAAGTGATTAGGATGGGAATAACGAAATACAGCATCGATAGGAGCCAAAACCCATTGAGAAAGAGTTGGCCATCAATCTGAAAAATAGGAGCATAAGGAATCACATCAATAAAACTGAGGTAGCCTGAGAAGGTTAAGAAGCCTGTCGCAGGAATTAGCATCGCATACACGATCTTTCGCTCAAACAACACCAAACCGACAGCGATCAGACAAATATAGACCACCATAGTGACAGGGCTAAACACCCCAATCATATAATCGTTATAGCAAAGTGAGATGATTAAAATTCCAATCGCAATATAAGGGAGGAATCGTTGTACCCAAGCTTGTTTTTGTAGGGCATAGCAAGGGTAAATCAAACCCAATAACGTGATGAAAAAAATGGAATTAATAACCAATTTGTGACGCAAAAGCTGAACATTAACGACATGCCAATATTCTGAGTTGAACAGTACAAAAGTCTCCCAAACTAACCAGATCAAATTGACACAACAGCCGAGAACAAGGATTAAAATACACTTTTTCAAGGTATCCCAGTTCATAATCACTTCCTCTTCAAGTAGATAATGAGAAAGTTTGCTGTTGCTTAGCTGTTTAGATATTGAGAACCATGAACTCATTCAATCGTTTCATCCTTGATATATCCGCTTTATTTTTTAAATAATGTGATTGATTTCTTATACATTGCTTTCAACATATCACAATCTTATAAAAAGACGGTATCAAAGGTGACGAACTGAGTATGTAGCTCAGCAGGGAAAGACCATTCTATTTTTAGAACATAGTGTTTTGAATAGGCCTATTATTCTAAGGATAATCTTATTTTAAAATGCAACTATTCAATAAAGATTATGTTGGAACATCCCATGAAAGTTTTACATATTGATTCAAGTATTATGGCGGATGCTTCTGTGTCTCGTCAGTTGAGCCAAGCGATTGTTTCGCAACTCAGCGAAAAGCATGCGCAAGTTGAGGTTGAATATTTGGATTTGGCAACGCAACCGATTCCACATTTAGACGCAGAAATTTTAATGGGTCAAAATGCAGAACAATCGGCTCTGGGCGAACGTATTATTCAACAGTACTTAGATGCGGACGTTGTGGTGATTGGTGCAGCGATGTATAACTTCGGGATTACTTCGACTTTAAAAGCATGGATTGACCGCATTAGTGTTGCAGGTCGTACTTTCAAATATACTGAAAATGGCCCGGTCGGTTTGGCTGGTGACAAGAAAGCCTATATTGCCAGTAGTCGCGGTGGTGTCTATGGTGAAAATAGTCCTGTTGACTTCCAAGAAGGCTTCTTAAAAACCGTCTTTAATTTTACCGGTGTGACCGATGTTGAAATCATTCGTGCTGAAGGCGTGAATATGGGCCCAGAGCTGAAAGACAAAGCCATTGCAGCAGCTCTAGCGCAGGTGCAAGCGATCTAATAACAATAACTGTAGTTCCATGATTCCTCATTTGGTCAGCGTTAAGCTGACCTTTTTTTATGCGGAATTTGTCTAGTCTTGGTCAAGCGCTTGAGCAAACGTTGCGATGTCATCCAATGCCATTTTAGCTTCTGGAAACCATGCATTAAACATTTGAAAGTTATGCCACATGCCTGTGTATAGTTTAAATGTCACATCTACGCCGGCCTTGGTCGCTTTATCTCTAAACCGCTGGGCATCGTCCAAGAGAATTTCTTTCGAACCGACTTGTACAAGGGTTGGCGGGAGGTCTGCTAAATCATCAAATAAAGGTGAAACAAGTGGGTCGGCGGGGTCGATTTGCTCTGGAACATAATAGTCGATGCCTGTTTCAAGGGCTTCGATGGATAATAGTGCATCAAGCTTGCTGTTATAGCGAATAGACTCACTGGTTAAGCTTAAATCCAAAAACGGCGAAAGTAGAATTAATCCACTGACTTGAGGACGTTGCTCATCACGAATGCGTAGTGCTAAGGCTAGCGCTAAATTTGCACCACATGAATCCCCTGATAAAATAATATCTTTGGCCTGTATACCTTGCTCCAATAACAGCAGATAAACATCAAAAAGCGCATCAATGGCTTCAGGATAGGGGTGTTCGGGTGACAACGGATAGTCAAGGTGAATGACTTGCATTTGTGTACTGGCTGCAAGGTCTGAGACAAACGCACGGTGGGTATTCATTGAACCTAAAAAGAAAGCTCCACCATGAATATGCAAAATGAGCTGAGTGGCTTCAGTTTCAGGTTTTAACTCTTCCGCACGCAGGCCTGCAAGACGTAGAGGACGAATCTGGATCGACTTATTGAGCGGAAATGCACGACACATTTGTTCAAGAAGAAAACGCTGACTACTGGGTGGGAGACTAAAGCGACTTGGGGTTCGAATCGTGGTTTTTAAAAACTGCTCTGTAATGATTTGTTTCCATGGATCGGCAATCTTCATAGTTATTCCATTTTGTTATTTGTTTTACCTTGAGTTTGTGTATTTACCAACATAATTTACAAGGTTACACTAATTGGTCACATTGAAAAATTGAAAAATTGTTGTGACTTTTTAATAATGATAGTCGTCTATACTAGACTAGGGAAATGACAAAAATGAAAAAAATTGCACTTGCACTAAGCGTACTAGGATTAACCGCTCTAGCTCATGCAGCAGATCCGCTGAATGGCACTGTTTGGAAAACGATTGATGACAAAACTAAACAAGCGAAAGCCTTGGTTAAATTCACTGAGCAAAAAAATGGAACTTTAACTGCGAGTATTCAAGGTATTTTGACACCAGGTGAAGAAAATGCCTGTACCAAGTGTGAAGGCCCATACAAAAACAAATCGTTGAAAGGTTTAACGATTGTACATGGTCTGAAAAACGCGGGTGGTACAAGCTATGACGGTGGATCAATTTTAGATCCGCAAACGGGTAAAACTTATAAATTAAAAGGCAACATTGCTGCTGGTGGTAAAAAACTAGAGCTTCGTGGCTACATTGGTGTGGCTGCACTTGGCCGTAACCAAACTTGGATTCGCGCGAACTAATCCCATCCAATAAAAAAAGCCGAGCAATTGCTCGGCTTTTTATTTTTTGTTAAGCCTTCAAGGCACGAATTGCATCTTCATTGAAACCCACAATAAAACCATCGGGTGTTGCAATCACGGGGCGCTTAATGAGACTGTGATGGGTCGTGAGAGCATCTATCAGTCCTTGCTCTGAAGCTAAAGCAGTGTCTTGTTCTGCTTCAGTCAGCTTACGCCAAGTGGTACCTTTCTTATTCAGGACCACATCTGCCCCAATCTGATCGAGCCATGTTTTGACAGTCGTAGCATCAATGCCTTGTTTTTTATAATCATGAAATTCATACGCTAAACCTAACTCATTCAGTAGGTCGAATGCTTTTTTCATTGAATTACAATTTTTAATGCCATACACGTTTAACATGGAAAACCCTTCTGAATTTTAAGCTGGGTTTAGAGTAACGGAAAAAGCAGAGCAGCTCTAGTGTCGCGATTTAAGCCAATAGCGTCATCGTCTTGTCATAAAAGCGTTTTAGAATTAAATCAAAGAAAAATAGAATATAAAAAGAAAAAATATTAAAAAGTAGAGACAAAAAAAGAGAAAACCCGCATTTAATCATCCTGATCATGCGGGTCTCATTACAACGTCCATTGTCACATCCTTGAAAACCAACTATATCCATAGTTCGTTTTAATTTCATCCTACGGCGTCCTGTCCTTGTGCTGTCATCCTGACATCGTCCCTTTGCCGTGGAAACATATTGCACTGATTGATTGATCAGAAAAAGACTCAAAAAACGGCAGATAATGTAGGTCAAAAACTCATATTCAGTAAACAAGTGTTCACTGAATATGAGCTAAATATTTACATTTATCTAGATTTTGTAGTCAATAATGACAGGTGCATGGTCGCTAAACCATGTTTCTTTATAGACCCAAGCATTGACTGTACGGGCTTTCCAGTCAGGTGAGCACGCTTGATAGTCAATGCGCCAGCCCACGTTCTTCGCACGGGCTTGTCCACGGTTTGACCACCACGAATAAAGCTCAGCTTCTGGACGTACTTCACGGAAAGTATCGACATAGCCAAGTTCATCATAAATATGATCGAGCCAAGCGCGTTCGTGCGGTAAGCAGCCTGAGGCTTTTTGATTGCCTGACCAGTTTTTAATGTCGATGCGTTTATGCACGATGTTGTAGTCACCACAGACAATCACGGATTTATTTTCATCGCGCCATTGTTTCAAAATTTGTTTGTATTCTTCTAAGAAGTGGTCTTTACGTACTTGTGCTTCTTCACCAGAAGAACCCGATGGTAAATAGAGTGAACAAATATGCACGTTTTGGTCTAAGCCTAAGTCAAACTCAGCCGAAATAAAGCGGCCTTGAGAATCGGCTAATTCAAAACCAAGTCCATCAGTAACTGAAACAAATGGTAAACGGCTATAAATAGCAGTGCCAGCATACCCTGGACGTTCAGCAGGGAACAGGTGAGTATGCCAGCCTTCAGGTTTAAATTTATCGGTCCATTGTTCGTGGGTGATGCGAGATTCTTGCATGCAAATCACATCAGCATCTGATGTGGCAATCCAATCAAAAATCCCTTTTTTTTCTGCAGAACGTAGACCATTTACGTTAATTGAAACCACACGTAAAATTTTTTGATCACTTGGATAGCTACTCTTTGGTATCATGCGCAAGTCTTACCTCAATTTGAAAATACGGAGCACCGCATGACAACGCAAGCGACATTTAACCCTCAAGCTTTTATCGAACTCGCATTATCACGTGGCGTGCTTAAATTTGGTGAGTTTACTTTAAAATCGGGTCGTGTGAGTCCTTATTTTTTTAATGCAGGTCTACTCAATGACGGTGAAGCCTTGTCATTACTGGCATCTGGCTATGCAGCCAAACTGATAGAATGCAACAATGTTGAGGTGGTCTTTGGTCCTGCGTACAAAGGGATTCCTTTTGTTGCTGCAACAGCGGTGGCCTTGTCACAAAATCATGGGGTAAGTGTGCCTTGGGGTTTTAACCGTAAAGAAGCCAAAGATCATGGTGAAGGTGGGGTCTTGGTTGGTGCATCTGTTGCAGGCAAAAAAGTCTGGATTATTGATGACGTGATTACTGCGGGTACAGCGATCCGTGAAGTGGTCACCATTTTGAAAAATGCAGGTGCGCAGATTGCAGGTGTGTTGGTGGCATTAGACCGTCAAGAAAAAGGTCAAGGTGAACTGTCTGCGATTCAAGAAGTCCAAAAAGAATTGGAAATTCCTGTGCATGCACTGGTGACCATGAAAGATTTGATGAATTATTTAGAGGCTAAAGGTGAGACTGAAGCTTTAGCAAAAATGGAAGCCTATCGCGTGAAGTATGGCGTCTAAGCATTGAAACAAAAAAAGGAAGCTTCGGCTTCCTTTTTTATTTGCTCTCTTTTTCGGCTAGTGTTTGACTATGCGCACCTTCCCAGCCAATCATCGCGGTTTTACGTGTCGTCCCCCACATATAGCCGCCACGTTGTCCTGAAGACTGAATGACCCGATGGCATGGAATTAAAAAGGCAACGGGATTGTTACCAATTGCTGTTCCGACCGCTCGTGAGGCACGCTCTTGCCCAATCTCTTGGGCAATATGTGCATAACTGCTGAGCTGCCCCATGGGAATTTTGAGCAGGCTTTGCCACACCTTGAGCTGAAAGTCGGTGCCTTTCAGATGCAGTTTAATCTCCGATAAGCTGTTTTGATTGTGCTGAAAAATTGTGAGTGCTTTGCGTTGTAATTCATCCTGATCTTCAATAAATGTCGCGCGTGGGAACTGTTTTTTCAGATAGACCAATGCATCCCGATCTGCTTCGGTAAAGGCCATATGACAAATCCCTTTAGGGGTCGAGGCAATAATGACGGAGCCAAAAATGGTCTCGGCAAAGCTATAGTGAATGTGGAGTGCTTCACCGCCATGTTTATATTCTGCGGGCGTCATTCCTTCGATTTGGACAAATAAATCATGCAATCGACTGGTACTAGAAAGGCCAGTGTCAAAAGTTGCTGCAAAAATATTATTTTCTGTGTGATTGTTCAAAACCGACTTTGCATATTCCACACTAATATATTGCAGAAATTTCTTCGGGCTAATACCTGCCCATTCGCTAAAGATACGCTGAAAATGAGTAGGACTTAAATGAACGTGTTCTGCAATCTCAGCCAAACTGGGTTGCTGTTTGAAGTTTTGTTCAATGTATTCAATTGCCTTTGCCACACGTGCGTAATTGCTATGTTCTGTCATGATTACTCACGGAAATCATTTAACTTAAGAAAACAGTAACAAATCCAGCGAGGCCTGAAAATCCGTTTCTTGCGCTTTATTAGAAAAGACCCAAAGCATGCATTGATTGGCTTAGTCGTCCTTTGGTAAGTATAAAAAAGCGGAACAGTGACCTGTTCCGCTTGAGATGGCGTTTTAACTGAAGGGGTTTAGAACTGGTAGTTCAAACGCATGAGGAAGCTACGCGGTGTACCTGGCATAGAGTCCGAACGCCAATATTCTTTATTAGTCAAGTTGCTGACAGCTAAAGTCACGTTCCATGGATCAGCACTATAACCAATGGCTGCATCGACACGATTGAAACCATCCATCTTGGTCAAGTTATTGATGTTTGGATAGTAAGAGCCGACATAAGTTACGCCAACTTCACCGTAGAGTTTTTCTGTAGGTAAGTAGCGCACAAACAGGTTGCCTGTGTTTTTAGAGGCATTTGCTAATGCATTCCCTACATTCTCTGGTTTTTCCTTATCCTTTTTCACTTCAGTATCGGTATAACCATAACCACCACGGACAAATACGTTGTCCAGTACACGACCGATAAAACTAAACTCTAAACCTTTGGCTTGATGCTCACCACCTACAGACCAAAGGAAGGGCTGCTCTTTGGCATCAGGTTGATAACGAATATTCTTTTTACGAATGTCATATACTGAAAGTTGAGTATTTAGGCGTTGGTCTAACCAATCACTCTTAACTCCAATTTCATATTGTTCATTGTATTGCGGTTCAGCATCATACAGGCTTGGATCAGTATTGACATCAACAGAAATATTGCCACGACCTCCATAAGGGGCGAAGCTTTTATTGTATGAAGTATAAAAACTGTGTTGTTCTGATGGTTGCCATACAAAGCCAATATTAGGGCTGAAGGTCGTATCATCATATTGTTTTGAAAGGTTCTGGATATGATTGGTCGATTTGAAATTGTACTGATCATAGCGCATACCTAACATCATTTTGAGTTCAGGTGTCAGGCTAATTAAATCTTGAGCAAAGAACCCCATTGATTCACCTACGTGATGATTATCAGAGGTTACAGGGAGGCGTTCCGAGCTTGGTAATGTATTGTATTGGTCTGCTGGATTGTAGGGGTTAATAAAACCATAGTAGCGAGGAACACCTGTACCACTTGAGTAATTCCCTAGTTTTGGTGAGCGGTCTTCACGGCTGACATCTGCACCGACGAGGAGCTGATGCTCTACAGCTCCAGTTTTGAATGAACCAGATATATCAAAAGTATTGGTAATGGTCTTATTCATGGTTTCTTGCCATGCATAGCTTTGACGCACGTAACCATTCCAAGAACATGTCTCAGGCTTGGCAGCTATAGTGAGATTATTGTTGCAATAGGTGCCACCAAAGAAGTTGTCAAAGTTCTGATAAGCTTGGCGATAACTGAGCGCCCAGTGGAAATTCCAATTTGGCGCATATTGATATTTCACATCAGTACGAATAACTTGTAATTCATCTTCAATAAAATCGCCGTCTTGAGCAAAGCCAGTCTTGATTGAAACACCTGCGGGTAAATTACTATAAGAAGGCCCGCGGTCAGGGGTTCGATTTAATTTGTCATAAGTATATTGTGTGGTCCACGTGAGGGTTTCATCATCATTTTTATAAGTGAAACTTGGCGAGATCATTTCAATTTTACTGTCAATGCCTGAACGGAAACTATCCGCTTCACCGTATTCACCCGTCAAGCGCACAGCCCAGTTGTCATTTATGACTTGGTTAATATCTGCTGTTGCACCGTAGTTATCATATGAGCCTACGTAAGTACCGACGGAACTTTTCGAGTCAAAGTTGGCGTATTTACTCACCATATTGATCACACCACCGCCCGCACTACGACCGTAAAGTACCGAGGCAGGGCCTTTTAAAATTTCAATCCGTTCAATGTTGGATGTGCTGCGACGCACTTGGCCACTTTCACGAATACCATCACGGTAAATATCACCCGAGTCGGCAGAGAAACCACGGAGGGTGATGCCATCACCACGCGTATCGTAGCTGGTGGATACTCCCGGTGTGCCTTGTAGCATTACACTGAGGTCGTTAGAGCCATAGATTTTATATTTCTGTACATCAATGGTGTCGATGGTTTGAGGAATATCTTTTTTCTTTAAACCATTCCGTGTGACATTGGCTTGATCGTAATCAACATAGCTTTTGATTGGATCAAGTTCACTCATTGCCTCAATTTTCAAGGTAGGCAAAACTGCTGCTGTGTTCGATTTGTTTGTCGTCGCTTGAGAGGAGGGGTTCTCATTATTTTGTAGTGTCGCTTCATCCGCATAGGCTGCATGCGCATTTAAAATCATAAAGCTGAGAAGGCTATATTTGAATAGGTTAGAACCACAAAGCGGCTGTGGTGAAAATTTCATCATGATTTAAGGCTCGGAGAGAGTGAATTGCCAATAAAAATGAGAAGTATAATCATTTACTAAAAATGAACAAGACTTACGGTAATATTCATTTTTTCTACATAGTTTTACTGGGTTGAAAAGTACAGCTGTACAAGCTTTTTAATTTTTCTAAAAAATTGATAAATAAGCATTAAAATTTGAAGAAAATGTAAAAGAATTATTTTTGTGCATTTTCCATGCATTTTTTACAGCTTAAAAGAACGCCTATTTTTTCTTGACGTCCTTGCTCAGTTTGTACCCAAGGGCGGTTTTGCCACGGTGGAGTATGGCGGACATGTTGTGTGTGGCCACAGGAAAGCTCCGCCACCCAATGATGTTCTTCATCGAGATGAAAACCGACAATCGCTTGTTGCACTTAAGTACCTCGACTGACGTGTTGAGGCTGTTCTAAGCCGTTTAAAAAACGCTGACACAGTTGATGGATGGCTACCAAATCATCGGGATCTAGACCTAAAGAACACGCCAGCTCAAATGGAATGGCTATAATTTTATCTTTGGCTAAGAGTGCTTTTTCCAGCAGAACGACTTTTTTCATACGTTCATCTTCTTTGACAGCAACACGCTTTAAAAACTGTTTTTCTTCTAGTTTTTTAATAATCGGGGTTAAGGTGCCTGAGTCAAAAAAGGTTTTTTGTCCAATCTCGGTCAGCGTCACATTGTCCTGCTCATATAAAGCCAACAAAACAATAAATTGCGGATAGGTCAGATCGTAAACCTGTAAGCGTGGACGGTATTGACGAACCATGGCATTGGTTGCGGAATACATGGCAAAACACACGCGGTTTTCTAAAAGTGGGGTGTCCGCCATATTGCATGTCCTTGGGTGTTAATGTCTGTAAAGCAGTATAAATGAAATAGGGGCAAAAGTGTATTGTGTATAATAATCTTGCGCACAAGTTAATTGTGTGCAATATTGTTTTGCGAATGAGGTCGGTTCAGTGCTTGAAGCGACTTTAATTAATGACATTTGATGAATGGAAGAGATGTAATGAACACAATTTATGATTTTCAGGCTGAACTGTTAGAAGGCGAGCAAAAAAATCTGGCTGATTATCAGGGCAAGGTTTTATTGGTGGTGAATACCGCCAGCCAATGTGGTTTAACCCCGCAATTTGAAGGCTTGGAAAAGTTATATCAGGACTATCAACAGCAAGGTCTGCTGATTTTAGGTTTTCCCTGCAACCAATTTGCGCAGCAAGACCCTGCGAGTAATGAAGAGATCGGCAGCTTTTGTCAGCGTAACTATGGAGTCTCTTTCCCAATGTTTGCCAAAGTTGATGTGAATGGTCCTACAGCACATCCGCTGTATCAGTATTTAACCACTGAAGCTAAAGGCATTTTAGGTAGCCAAAGCATCAAGTGGAATTTCACCAAGTTCCTCATCAACCAAAAAGGGCAGGTGGTGAAACGCTATGCGCCAATTGTTAAACCTGAAAAAATTGCCAAGGATATTCAACGCCTTTTGGCTTAATGGAGAAGGTGTGGAAAGGAGCTGTCGTGTGGTAATAGGCGCATACCTCCTTTGTTGAGTTGAGCAGTTAGTATCTGATTTTTTACTACAATGTGTTGTAGTTGTTTGAATAAAATAGATTTTTTAATCTTTAATTATTACACAACTTGTTGCACCCAAACTTGAAAACTTCGCTATACTTTTTGCCAAGTTTAAAAAATTTGAGCGTGAGAATTATGCGTGTACTAGTAGTGATGGACCCGATTGAAACGGTGAATCTGAAAAAAGATTCCACCATGGCCATGTTATGGGCTGCAAGCCGTCGCGGACATGAGCTGGGTTATGCATTACAACACGATTTATATATCGATCAAGGCAAAGCCTTTGGTCTGATTTCTCCCTTAAAAGTGTTTGAAGACTACGATCATTATTTTGAGATGGGTGAACAGCAAAAAGAGTCCTTGGCTGATTACGATGTGATCTTGATGCGTAAAGATCCGCCGTTTGACATGAATTTTGTCTATACCACTTATATTTTGGAACAAGCGGAACGTGAAGGTGCGTGGATTATCAATAAACCACAGTCCTTACGTGACTGTAATGAAAAACTGTTTGCCACGCAGTTCCCCGAACTGCAAGTCCCTACATTAGTGACTTCACAACAAAGCCTGATCCGTGAATTTATCAAAGAACATGGTGATGTGATTGTGAAGCCTCTCGATGGGATGGGTGGCATGGGAATTTTCCGTTTATATCAAGATGGTGTGAACATTGGCTCAACTTTGGAAATGTTGACGGAAATGGGCACACGTCCAATTATGGCGCAGCGTTATATTCCTGAAATTGTGGAAGGGGATAAACGTATTTTGCTGGTCAATGGCGAACCGATTCCGTACTGCTTGGCGCGTATTCCACAAAACGGTGAAGTGCGTGGGAATTTGGCCGCAGGTGGTTTGGGTCAAGCACGTCCGTTGACTGAAAACGACAAGGCCATTGCTGCAAAAGTGGGACCCTTCTTACGTGAAAAAGGTTTGGTTTTTGTCGGACTTGATGTGATTGGCAATTATGTGACCGAGATTAATGTCACTAGTCCAACCTGTATTCGTGAGATTGATGCACAATTTGGTACCTCAATTGCCGATGATTTATTTGATGTCTTGGAAGCAGGCAACGCCAGCTAAATTGACAGAAAAGGAACCTGAAATGGTTCCTTTTTTCTTTCATGGTAGTGGTCGGCTTTGAAATAAAAGTGTGCTTTGCTGCAAAGTGTATAAATTTGGTTGAAAATAAAGCGGATTACCTTGCCAGACACCACTAATTTTCATTCTGTTCAAATGTATGCGCTCATATTGTATTTCTAGCCGCTAAAATGAAGTGAATTACGCTTTAGAATTATGTTAAATATTTGATTAAAATCAGCTTCATTGTTTTATTTTTAAATATCTCCAATTGCGCTGTTGAGCCTGATTGTGTGCTGTAGTTTGAGTAAAAATGCACATCTGATAACAAATCTAGTTTAAACTTGAAAATCAGTAGAAAAAAACAATCAAATGCCTGTTGAAAAAAAGTAAATAATCTTTCGCGGCTATGCGTTTGTGATTACAATTGATCGCTTAAAATTGAATTTTGTTTCCATATTTTTAGAATTGAAGAATTAGACTGTGACCGAAGCAACACCAACAAAGCCGAAACATGTAATGATGATGGCTGCCGGAACGGGCGGACATGTTTTTCCAGCACTTGCTGTGGCTAAGGAATTACAGCAACAAGGCTGCCAAGTCTCGTGGCTTGCTACGCCTACAGGTATGGAAAATCGCCTGCTTAAAAATCATGATATCCCAATTTATCAAATTGATATTCAAGGTGTGCGCGGCAATGGCTTAGTCCGCAAAGTATTGGCACCCTTTAAAATTTTAAAAGCCACTTTAAGCGCAATGCGTTACATGAAGCAGCTCAAAGTTGATGCCGTCGCGGGCTTTGGGGGCTATGTCGCTGGGCCAGGTGGATTGGCTGCGCGTGCAGTGGGTATTCCTGTAATTATTCATGAGCAGAATGCGATTGCGGGTTTTACCAATACGCAGTTATCACGTATTGCCAAAACAGTGTGTCAGGCTTTTCCAAATACCTTTACTGCACAAGATAAAATTGTGACCACGGGTAATCCCGTCCGCAAAGAAATTACGGAAATTTTAAATCCGTCTTGGCGTTATCAAGAACGTGAAAAAGCAGGGGCCATGCTTCGAGTTTTAATTGTGGGTGGCTCGTTAGGTGCACAAGCGTTAAATGAGCGTGTTCCTGAAGCATTGAAGCAATTGAATGTGCCGTTAAGCGTTTATCATCAGTGTGGTCAAAACCATGCAGATACGACCCAAGCGCGTTATGCCGATGCCCCTGAGCAGCTTCAGGTTGAAGTCCACCCTTTTATTGAAGATATGGCCAAAGCTTATAGCGATGCCGATTTAATTATTTGCCGTGCTGGGGCGTTAACCGTGACCGAAATCGCGACTGCTGGCGTGGCTGCGGTGTTTGTTCCGCTGCCGAGTGCAGTGGATGATCACCAAACGGCCAATGCAAAGTTTTTAGCCAATATCGGTGCAGCCAAAATTTGCCCACAAGCAAGCATGACGCCCGAGAGTTTAAAAGAATTATTATTACCCTTGATGAACCGTCAGTTATTGTCTGAAATGGCAGTGAAAGCACGTCAGCAAGCACAACCCGATGCAACCCAACATGTGGTTCGTTTAATTCAAGCATTGTAAACCGAGTATTTTATGTCGCCATCTACGCCTGCTGATCAAGCAAAAAAGTTAATTAAAGTGCCAGAAATGCGCCGTATTAAGCACATCCATTTTATTGGGATTGGTGGTGCGGGTATGTGTGGTATTGCCGAAGTGCTCAAGAACCAAGGCTACAAAGTCTCAGGTTCAGATATCAAAGCGTCAAAAACCACAGCTCAGCTTGAAGAAAATGGCATCAAAGTCTATATCGGGCATACGGCTGAAAATATTCAAGGGGCAAACGTGATTGTGGTGTCGACTGCAATTGATGCAGAAAACCCAGAAATTAAAGCAGCCATTGAAACGCGTACACCTGTGGTGCGCCGTGCAGAAATGCTGGGTGAGCTGATGCGCTACCGTCATGGGATTGCTGTTGCGGGAACGCATGGTAAAACCACGACCACTAGCCTTGTCACGTGTATGTTGGCAGAAGAAAATCTCGACCCAACTTATGTGATTGGCGGTTTGCTGAATCGTACTGGTGTGAATGCTGCACTGGGCGCGAGTCGTTTTATCGTGGCAGAGGCAGATGAATCAGATGCTTCATTCTTGCATTTGCAACCAATGGCCACCATCGTGACCAATATTGATGCAGACCATATGGACACTTATGGTGGTAGCTTCGATGTCTTAAAAGATACCTTTGTACAGTTCTTACAAAAACTGCCGTTTTACGGCTTGGCTGTGGTGTGTGGCGATGATGCCAACATTCGTGAAATCATGCCGCGCATTGGTCGTCCATTGATCACGTATGGTTTTAACGAAGACAATGACATTCGTGCAGTGGATATTGAACAAGAAGGTATGCAGTCGCACTTTACCGTATTACGTAAAGATCGTGAGCCTTTGCGTTTAACCATCAATTTGCCGGGTTTGCATAATATTTTAAATGCACTTGCAGCGATCGGTATTGCAACCGATGAAGGTGTGTCTGATGCTGCGATTGCACGTGCGTTGGAGAGTTTCAGCGGTGTAGGTCGTCGTTTCCAAGTACAGGGCGAATTTGACATTGATGGCGGCAATGTGAAATTGGTGGATGACTATGGTCATCATCCAAAAGAAGTCGAAGCAACTATTAAAGCGGCACGTGCAAGCCATCCAGACCGTCGTTTAGTAATGATGTTCCAACCGCACCGTTTTAGTCGTACCCGTGACTGTTTCGATGACTTTGTGGATGTATTGTCACATGTCGATCAGCTGTTGCTGCTTGAAGTCTATCCTGCGGGTGAAAAACCGATTGTGGGGGCAGACAGCCGATCATTGGCGCGTAGTATTCGTTTACGTGGTGATGTAGAGCCGATTTTGATTGATCCGGTCGAAGGTAATTTGCAGCATGCGTTGAAAAAAGTGTTACAAGCGGATGACTTGTTATTGACGCAAGGCGCAGGTAATGTGGGGGCTATCTCGGTTGAGCTTGCAAGCAATCATTTATATTTAAAATAATCACGTTTTGTGATTACTCGATGAATAAAACAGTCATAAAGTTTAAGGATATCAACGTGTCAAATGCTTCAAAATTCGGCAAAGTAGCGGTGTTGCTTGGTGGTAAGTCTGCTGAGCGTGAGGTTTCTCTAGATAGTGGTGCAGCTGTACTTGAAGCATTGGTTCGTTCGGGTGTAAATGCAGAAGCTTTTGACCCGCAAGAGCGTAGTGTGACGGAATTGGTCGGTTATGACCGTGCGTTTATTGTGCTGCATGGTCGCGGTGGGGAAGACGGACAAATCCAAGGGGTCTTAGAGTGGCTCAACATCCCGTATACCGGAACAGGCGTACAGGGTTCTGCTATTGGCATGGATAAAGTGAAAACCAAGCAAGTTTGGCAGGGTTCAGACTTACCGACAGCACCCTATCGTATCATTAGCCAAGAGTCAGATTTAGCTGAAGTGGTGGCGAATTTGGGTCTTCCACTGATTATCAAGCCAGTACACGAAGGTTCAAGTGTAGGCATGAGTAAAGTTGAAAAAGCAGAAGATTTGGCAGCGGCAATTGCCAAAGCGACCCAACACGATGCTGTGGTGATGGCTGAAAAATGGATTACGGGACGTGAATTCACGATTTCATTTTTAAATGGTCAACCGCTACCTGTGATTCGTCTACAACCGCCTGCGGATGTGGCTTTTTATGATTATGAAGCGAAATATCAACGTAATGATGTGGAATACGGAATTCCGTGTGGCTTAAGCGCTGAAGAAGAGCAAAAGTTGCAAGCGCTTTGCCTCCGTGCATTCCAAGCGGTAGGTGCAAGTGGTTGGGGTCGTATTGATGCGATGCAAGATGAGCAAGGCAATTTCTGGTTACTAGAAGTGAATACAGTACCTGGGATGACCAGTCACTCTTTGGTGCCGAAAGCAGCAAATGCAGTGGGTTATAGCTTTGATGCACTTTGTGTCCAAATTTTAGAGCAAACACTGACAGGTGCGGCTCACTAAATGGCGCAATTACCCGCTTCTATGCGCCGTAAACGCGCAGCGATTACTTCGATACACGATAAACCACCGACGCGTAAGGAAAAGCTTGCTAACTTCGGTGGTTGGGTGATGTTGGTCGTTGCCGTGGCGGTGCTGTTGGTTGGTATTTATGGCTTATATCAAGTCATGACAGATGCACGTGTGGCCGAACTTGATGTAGTAGGCGTACGTTCTGAGGCGGAAAAGAATCAGGTGATGGGACATGTTTCAGCAGCCATTACCCATAATTATTTCACCTCAGATTTAGAAGAAATTCGTGATCGCACTTTAGAGCTGGCTTGGGTCGATCGCGTGGTGGTTTCGCGTGCATGGCCGAATGCGATTCGCGTTCGCGTTATGCCACGGCATGCAATTGCACGTTGGGGGACAGGGCGTCTCTTAAGTGACAGTGGTGACGTATTTAGCGAAGTGACGCCGAAAAATAATCAGAATTTGCCTTTATTACACGGCCCAATCAGTCAATCTAAAATGATGATGCGCCGTTATAATGAAATTAATCAATTATTCCAGCCAGTCAATCTCCGTTTAAAAGAACTATATTTAACGGAGCGTATGACTTGGTTTATGCAGTTCGATTCGGGTTTACGTGTTATCGTAGATCAGGATCAAACCATGAGTAAGCTGCAACGTTTGAGTTATTTGGCTCAAAGTGATTTGAAGCCAGTTTGGGCCAAAGTATCTGCCATTGATTTGCGTTATCGGAATGGCTTGGCCATCCAATGGAAGAATGCTGCCGCACCAAAGATAGCAAATGGTCATTTTGTTGTAACGATTGATGACACAAGCATTGCAGGTGGAGCAGCAGCAAAGCCATAATACTTGGCTTTAAAACAGAGGCATAAAGCCATAAATTAAACAAACATGTGATGGTAGTAGTAAATAATGAATGAAGCGGTTCCCTCAGTTGTTGCGATTGACATTGGGACGCACAAAGTTTCAGTTTTGATTGGTAAGGTACATGCGCCAGACAATATCCAAGTGATAGGAATGGCAACTGCTCGTAACCGAGGCATGAATAAAGGAAAAATTGTAAGTCTTGATAAAGTCATTACAGCGATAAAAAATGCCGTGCAAGAAGCAGAAGATATGGCTGAATGCCGTGTCCATTCCGCGTGGGTCTCAATCCCAAGTGCCGAGTTAAAAAGCTTTTATGCATCTGGACGAACGCCAGTTGAAAATACTGACCATACAATTACAACAAGTGAAGTGGTTCGTGCATTAGAGTTGGCCAAAGCCAGCCACATGACCTCGGATCATTATTTGGTTAGTGCTGTTCCACTGGGCTTTGAGCTGGATGACTCCACTGAGTGGGTACAAAACCCAATACGGATGTCTGCCCACAGCATGATTGGTCATTATCAGTTGATGATGTTACCGATTAGCACCATGCAAAACCTTGATCGGGCCTTAAAAGGCGCGAACATCGGGGTGGAGAAACTGGTGGTGTCTTGTCTGGCAACGGCAGAAGCGAGCCTACTCAAAGATGAAAAAGAGTATGGTGTCTGTTTAGTCGATATTGGTGCAGGTACCACCAACATTGCGGTGTATTTAGATGGTCGTTTGGCCTTGACGCATACTTTGCAGCGTGGTGGCGAGCATGTCACCCGTGATATTGCTGCTGTGTTACAAACCACCACTGAAGAAGCGGAACGAATTAAATTACTCTATGGGTGTGTCGACATTAAGTCGGTTAAACCGGATCATATGATTCAGATCCAAGGGATTGATGGTCCGCAAACGATTAGTCGTATTGAGCTGACTGAAATCGTGATTGCGCGTTATGAAGAAATCTTAGGCCAAGTTCGCCAAGAACTAGAGCGTAATGGTGCGATTCATGGTTTGTATCATGGTGTGGTGTTAACTGGTGATGCTAGTCAAATCGAAGGTATGGTGACGTTGACTCGTCGTATGTTGGGTGTGTCTGCGCATTTGGGTAATCCACCTGTGCAAGTGACAGCAGATGAGCAAAATATTGCCGCACTGCGTCGCTCTCAGTATGCCACTGCCGCAGGTTTGTTGATGTTTAGTCAGAGCGAAACACAAGAAACTATAGTGGAACCAGAAGATACAGAAAAATTGTCTCTGATTAAACGCGTTGGACGTGCTTGGTCTGGACTCAATGAAAAGCTGAAATCTGTTTTTTAAGTTGAATTTTTTTGGAATATTGTTAAGAAGTTGTACAACGCATCGCTTAAACTTGACAAGCTATGGCTTGCACAGCATGCTTAAAAGCAATTTTGTTTATTAAGATCAAGGCAGTATACGGGCTTAAGTGACTGCCAATAACGAATTAGGAAATCTATAGGTCATGGCCTCATTTGAATTTTTAGAAGATGATCAAACCGATAGCAACGGTCAAGCCCGTTTTACTGTGTTTGGTGTTGGTGGTGCAGGTGGTAACGCCGTACAACACATGCTTGAGTCAGATATTCAAGGTGTAAAATTTGTATGTGCCAATACGGACAAGCAAGCGCTAGACCGTATGAATGCACAATTCAAAATCCAGTTGGGTGAGCAAAGTACTCGTGGACTAGGTGCCGGTGCCAATCCAAATGTAGGTCAAGCCGCGGCTGAAGAAAGTCGTGACTTGATTCGTCAACACCTTGAAGGCACTGATATGGTGTTTGTCACTGCCGGCATGGGCGGTGGTACAGGTACAGGTGCTGCGCCAGTGGTTGCTGAAATTGCCAAAGAAATGGGTATTTTAACCGTAGGTGTGGTAACGACACCGTTTAACTTTGAAGGTAAACGTCGTCTTCAGTCTGCTGAGCAAGGTATTGAAGCATTAGAAGCACATGTAGATTCTTTAATCATCATTCCAAACCAACGTTTGTTAAAAGTTTTCCGTGACATCTCAATGAAAGATGCCTACAAAAAAGCGGATGATGTCTTATTAAATGCGGTCCGTAGTATCTTTGATTTGGTGGTACGCCCAGGTCATATTAACCTTGACTTTGCTGACTTGAAAACTGCGATGAGCACACGTGGTTATGCCATGATGGGTGCAGGTTTAGGTCGTGGTGAAAACCGTGCACGCCAAGCAGCTGAACAAGCGATCCGTAGTCCATTGCTAGATAATGTCACCATTATGAATGCCAAAGGGATTCTGATTAATGTGACGGGTGGTGATGACGTCACGTTTGGCGAAATCGAAGAAATTACCGACGTTGTGAATCAAATTGTCGATTTAGACGAAGGCCAAGTCTTCTACGGCACAGTATTTGATCCAGATGCGCGTGATGAAATCAGTGTCACTGTCATTGCAACAGGTTTGACTCGAAATTCAGCAGATTCTGCTGAGCCAGTGAAGCGTCCAAATGCACATGTGCAGGTAGCACAACATGGGCATGCAACGCAAGCGGTTGTTGAAGATGATGATGTGCCTGCAATCCAGCGTCAGAACCAAGACGTGGCTGCTGCAGCAAGCTCTGCATCGACAGTGAGTGCTGCACGTCCAACACCAATGAGTATTCAAGATTACTTGAAAAATCAACAACGTAAGTAGTGTTTGTCGATGTGGTTAAGCCACATGTGATAAAGAAAAGGTAGTCTATGACTACCTTTTTGTTTTTTATCAATGGCTAAATATGCTAACGTATAGCGGTTTAGTGGTGAGATGATATGAAACATGTTGAAACAAAGAACTCTACAACGTGTCGTTAAAGCAAGCGGCATTGGTTTGCATAGTGGTCAAAAAGTCTTAATTAACTTTGTGCCACATCATGCGGACGGAGGAATTGTGTTTCGTCGTATCGATCTCAATCCACCAGTCGACATTCGTGCAAATGCGATGTTGATTCAAGAAGCCTTCATGTGTTCAAACTTGGTGCAAGAAGATGCCAAAGTCGGTACGATTGAACATGTTATGAGTGCAATTGCAGGTCTAGGTATTGATAACTTGATCATTGAAGTGTCTGCCTCTGAAGTCCCAATTATGGATGGCAGTGCAGGTCCGTTTATTTACTTGCTCATGCAAGGTGGCCTCAAAGAATTGGATGCCCCTAAAAAATTTATAAAAATACTCAAACCTGTTGAAGCTCTCATTGACGACAAACGCGCCATTTTCCGCCCGCATGAAGGTTTTCAACTCAATTTCACTATTGACTTCGATCATCCTGCTTTTAAGAAAGAATATCAGTCTGCCACTATCGATTTTTCAACCGAAACCTTTGTTTATGAAGTCAGCGAAGCCCGTACTTTTGGTTTTATGAAAGATTTGGACTATCTCAAAGCCAATAATCTCGCTTTGGGGGCAAGTTTAGACAATGCCATTGGCGTCGATGAAACCGGTGTGGTGAATGAAGAAGGTTTACGCTTCTCAGATGAATTTGTTCGTCACAAAATATTAGATGCGGTGGGGGATCTTTACTTGCTCGGTCACCAAATTATTGCCAAATTTGATGGATATAAGTCTGGGCATGCTTTGAATAATCAATTATTGCGCAATGTCCAAAGTGATCCAAGCAGCTATGAAATTGTAACATTTAATGACGAAGATCAGTGTCCAATTCCTTATGTGAGTGTGACTTAAGTCATTGTCTTTATTGTGTGATGTTATATTGTAACAAGATCAAGTGTGATGAATTTATCATTTTAAAAGCGCAATTCTGGCGCGGGTCGAGACGAGGTTACTTTTTTTTGCTTGCCAAACGGCGCATTGCTTGGCTAAGCTTAGGGTCGCTCACAAAGTCAGCAGCACCTCGAATTAAGTCTTGAGTTTCTGTGCTTAGCGATCTTGAAATAGATTGTATCTTTGCGGGTGTTTGAGAGGGGATTCTCAAGCGAACTTGGAGTTTTTGTAGGTCTTTAAACTCATCAAGTTCCGACAGTTGTGCAATATATTGTTTTTGAAGGTAACCAAGTTGACTAATCATCGCTTGATTTTCGCCGGTAATCGTCAAAATACCATATTGATAACAAACAACCTGCCACTGCTCTGGTTGCGGTAGGATAGGTTGAATCAGTTTTGTAAGTTTCTGCCATGCAGTTACTTGCTTTGAGAGAAACGTTAAGTTTCCTGTTTTTATGTGTTTTCTGGTTTGTTGAAAGAGATTCACTGGTTCGGACATACATATTTCCTTCATGTTAATGTCTTAATCTTATGCGCTTCTTTCGGTAGATATCAAGGACGAGATCACGCAAGAAACATTCGTAAGAACAGTTTTAAGAGGTTTTTTATGCATATGCGACGTATTTTGTTGGCTTTTTCTTTTGCGGCATCGGCTGCTTCAGTAGCCTTCGCTGATTTGGTAGAACTCAATACAAATAATGCATCTTCGGATCGAATTGAGCAATTGACACGCACTTTATCGGAAGGTGCTTATACCGAATCTAATGATATTGATGTTCCTGCCGAAACGAAAATGTCCGTTCAGCTCCGTGAAAAAACGGTTGAACTCAACAATGCTTCACTGGCGAAAAAATACGGTTCGGAATCCTCTGCAAAAAGTTTTTCAAATAATCCATATTCGTGGTTAGTGACACACCCGCTTCCAAGTGCACGTGTGAGCTCTAGTTATGGTGGTCGTACAATGAATGGTCGTGCTGAGCGCCACTCAGGTCTAGATCTTGCTGCGCCAAGCGGTACACCGATTTATGCGACAGGCCCGGGGATTGTGACCAAGTCAGGTTGGGGTACGGGCTATGGTCAATATGTTGAAATTAACCATGGCAATGGTTACATCACGCGCTATGCCCATGCATCACGTTTAATTGCTCGTGTTGGTGACCGTGTAGACGCTGGTGAACATATTGCCAATGTCGGATGTACAGGTCGTTGTACTGGCCCACATTTACACTATGAAGTAGTGAAAGATGGTCAACGCAAGAACCCATCGACTTATTTAGCAATGTTGCCTTAATCCGATTTGATCGATGATCCGAACTTACCGTTGGTCTGATGCTTGAAAAAGGAATACAGCTCTGACGAAATCTAAGTTAGCATCAAAAAACAGCATTAAATGTATAAAAAACCGCCTAAATTGGCGGTTTTTTGTTATCTTGGGTAACGAATGGTCAATGACTATTTAGTTGCTAAATAGTATGGCTCAGCCATATTCAGCTGTAGCGATACTCTTATAGGACGAAAGTATGATACATATTAGCGTATAAGATTAGGATATCGAAATAGGTGAATTATGGCGTTTTATGGTGATACTGACGCGCAAGAAACGCAAGAGTGGCAAGATGCGTTTGACTCCGTTTTACAACACATGGGGACTGAGCGTGCAGCTTTTCTACTAGAAAAACTGTATCAACAAGCAATCGCTAAACATGTCCCTATTCAGCGTTTAAACACGCCTTATTTAAATACAATTTCAGTGGCTGAAGAACCTGCAATGCCAGGCGATCAAGACATGGAGCGTCGTATACGTGCATTGATTCGTTGGAATGCGCTAGCGATGGTACTCCGTGCCAATAAAACGGGTGATGACTTAGGTGGTCACTTGGCAAGTTTTGCATCTTCAGCAACATTATATGATGTCGGTTTTAACCACTTTTTCCGTGCCAATAACGACAACTTTGGCGGGGATATGATCTATTATCAAGGTCACTGTGCGCCAGGTATTTATGCGCGTTCGTTCCTTGAAGGTCGTTTGACTGAAGAGCATCTAAACAATTTCCGTCGCGAAGTGGACGGTGTTGGCTTACCTTCTTATCCGCATCCATACTTAATGCCTGATTATTGGCAGTTCCCAACGGTATCGATGGGTCTTGGCCCAATCATGTCGATTTACCAAGCACATATTCAAAAATATTTGATGAACCGTGGTTTGATTAAAGAAGAAAATCGCAAAGTTTGGGCATACCTTGGCGATGGCGAGATGGATGAGCCAGAAAGCACAGGTGCAATTTCACTTGCGGGTCGTGAAAAATTAGACAATCTCATTTGGGTTGTAAACTGTAACTTACAGCGTCTGGATGGCCCAGTACGTGGTAACGGTAAAATTATTCAAGAATTAGAATCTTTATTCCGTGGTGCGGGCTGGCGTGTCATTAAAGTGGTTTGGGGCCGTCATTGGGACCCACTACTGGCTAAAGACAAAACTGGTGCTTTAAAGTCGGTTATGGAAGAAACACTGGATGGCGAATACCAACGCTTACAAGTGAAGGGTGGTGCATATGCACGCGAAAAATTCTTTGGTAAATACCCAGAAGCGGCTGAGTTGATTAAAGACTTAAGCGATGAAGATATTGATAATCTAAATCGTGGTGGTCATGACCCGTACAAAGTTTTTGCAGCCTATGCAGAAGCATGTACAGCCAAAGGTCAACCAACTGTAATCTTAGCGAAAACTGTTAAAGGTTATGGCTTGTCTGATGAAATTGAAGCGGTCAATAAAACGCACCAAATCAAAAAGATGCAGATTGATTCGTTGAAATACGTGCGTAACCGTTTCAACTTGCCATTTACCGATGAGCAATTAGAAGAAGTGCCTTTCTATCGTCCAAGCGAAAACTCGCCTGAATTGAAATATATGAAAGCACGTCGTGAAGCACTAGGTGGTTACTTACCTGCACGTCGTAAAGAAAGTGAACAGTTGGCTATTCCAGAACTTTCTGTCTTTGATGCAGTATTAAAAGGCTCACAAGGCAAAGAACAATCAACCACCATGGTAATGGTTCGTTTAATCGCTGCATTGTTAAAAGAAAAAGCCATTAAAGACCGTGTTGTTCCTATTGTTCCAGATGAAGCACGTACTTTTGGTCTAGAAGGTATGTTCCGTCAGTTAGGTATTTATGCAGCCAATGGTCAGCATTACACGCCTGAAGACCAAGAACAGTTGATGCATTACCGTGAAGCAAAAGATGGTCATATGCTTCAAGAAGGCATTAACGAAGCAGGTGCAATGAGCGCTTGGGCAGCATTGGCAACCAGTTATTCAACCAATAACTTACCCATGATTCCAATGTACATGTACTACTCTATGTTTGGTTTTCAACGTATTGGCGACATTGCATGGGCTGCAGGTGATGCACAAGCACAAGGTTTCTTATTGGGTGCAACAGCAGGTCGTACCACGCTAAATGGTGAAGGTTTACAACACCAAGATGGTCACTCGCATATTTTAGCCAATACGATTCCGAACTGTGTGTCGTATGACCCATGTTTTGGTTATGAATTAGCAGTTATTGTGCATGATGGTTTACAACGCATGTATGTGAACCAAGAGCGTATTTTCTATTACTTAACGGTAATGAACGAAAACTACGAGCATCCTGAAATGCCACAAGGTGCTGAAGAAGGCATTAAACGTGGTATGTACTTACTTCAAAAAGATGAAAAAGCCTCTGTTCAGTTGATGGGTTCAGGTGTAATTCTGCGTGAAGTCATTAAAGCTGCTCAAATCTTACGTGATGAATACCAAATCCATTCAAATGTATTTAGCGTCACAAGTTTCAATGAACTTGCACGTGATGGTATGGCATGTGAAGAATACAACCGCTTGCATCCAATGAGCGAGAATGTGAAAGAGGCTTGGGTGACTGAGCAATTGCGCGGTACAGAAGGTATCGTGGTTTCTGCAACAGATCATATGCGTGCTTATAGCGAACAAATTCGTGCATATCTTCCAGACAACCGTCCATTCGTAGCATTGGGTACAGATGGTTATGGTCGTTCAGATTCACGCGCTAAATTACGTAGTTACTTTGGTGTAGATGCAGCTCACATTGTTGTTGCCACACTGAAAAAATTGGCTGATGAAGGTGAAGTGGATGCACGCTTAGTGAAAGATGCCATCTCTACATTTGAATTAGATACAGATCGTCCAGTAGCTTGGGCTCCTCAAGCAACGCCATCTGTACACGCTGTAGCTGACTACAAAGAGGAGAAATAAGTATGCAAATTACAACTCCTGATATTGGTGTAGATAAAGCCGTTGTTGCTGAAATTTTGGTCAAAGTTGGCGATACCATTGCGGTTGATGACAGTGTCGTTCTATTAGAATCAGACAAAGCATCTGTTGAAGTGCCTAGCACTTCAGCAGGCGTGGTGAAGAGCATCCTGGTGAACTTAGGTGACTCGGTTGCTGAAGGTGCAGCGCTGATTGAGCTGGAAGCCGAGGGACAAACTGAAGCGCCAGCAGTACAAGCACAGGCTGACGTTGTACAAGCTGAAGAAAAGACTGCACCCGCTGCTGTTGCTGAAACGGTTGCACCCGCTGCGACTACAGCATCACAAGTGATTGATGTACAAGTACCAGACATTGGTGTGGAAAAAGCAACCGTTGGTGAAATTTTGGTGTCGGTTGGCGATCAAATTGACGTTGATCAAAGCATCCTTGTGGTTGAGTCAGACAAAGCGACTGTGGAAGTCCCGAGTACGATTTCAGGCACAGTGGAATCAATTAGCGTTCAAGTTGGTGACAGTGTTAAAGAAGGCGTAGTGATCCTGACTGTAAAAACAGCAGCGTCAGTTGCACCAGTGACTGCTGAGCCTACGCCAGTTGTAGCACCTCAAACGACTGAAGCTCAGCCTGCTGAAGCGGCGCCACAAGCTGCTGCTGCGCCTGCAGGTGCGGTTGAAATTGCAGTGCCTGACTTGGGTGTAGACAAAGCGGCTGTTGCTGAAATTTTGGTGTCAGTAGGTGATACGGTTGAAAAAGACCAAAGTATCATCGTGGTTGAATCAGACAAAGCAACGGTTGAAGTACCAAGTACAACAGCGGGTGTGATTAAAGCCATTCATGTTGCATTGGGACAAAATGTATCGGAAGGTGTGGCTTTGGTGACCATTGAGGCTGAGGGTCAAGCCCCTGCACCAGTGGCTCAAGCGGTTGTTCAGACACCAGCAAAACCTACAGCAGCTCCAGCTGCAACTACACCAATGGTGGCATCTACTGTACAAGTTGCACCAGCAGCTCAAGGTGTAGATAAGCTGACCAAAGAACAAAATGCAGCCAATGCTAAAGTTTACGCGGGTCCTGCGGTACGTAAACTGGCGCGTGAATTGGGCGTGGTGCTGGCAGAAGTAAAAGCTTCTGGGCCGCATGCGCGTTTAATGAAAGATGACCTTTTTGCTTATGTGAAAGGTCGCTTAACAGCACCGCAAACTGCACCTGCTGCGACGGTTGTTGCTGCCGCGGGCTTACCGAAACTGCCCGACTTTAGTACGTTTGGTGGTGTAGAAGAGAAAGTGCTGACACGTCTGCAACAAGTCTCTATTCCGCAGTTGTCTTTAAACAACTATATTCCGCAAGTAACTCAGTTTGATTTGGCAGATATTACTGAACTTGAAGCTTGGCGTAATGACCTTAAAGGTAACTTTAAGAAAGATGGTATTAGCTTGACCATTATGGCTTTCATTATTAAAGCTGTTGCGCATTTGCTGAAAGAAGAGCGTGATTTTGCCGGTCACTTGGCTGATGATGGCAAGTCTGTACTCTTGCGTAACGAAATCCATATGGGCATTGCTGTAGCAACACCAGATGGTTTAACCGTTCCTGTATTACGTAATCCAGACCAGAAATCGATTAAAGACATTGCGGTGGAGCTTGGTGTATTGGGTCAGAAAGCACGTGATAAGAAGCTTTCGCCGAAAGATCTACAAGGTGCAAACTTCACGATTTCAAGCTTAGGTGCAATTGGTGGTACAGCATTTACACCACTGGTGAACTGGCCGCAAGTCGCGATTTTGGGAATTTCTCCAGCGACGATGCAACCAGTATGGAATGGTCAAGGTTTTGATCCGAAACTGATGTTGCCGTTATCTCTGTCTTATGATCACCGTGTGATCAATGGGGCGGATGCAGCGCGCTTTACCAATAAGCTGACCAAGTTGTTGAAAGACATCCGTACTTTGCTGATCTGATGATCTAGCTTTTAGCCCTGCTATTCTCTTTTCTCAAAAGAGAGAAAAGCTGCTGGAAGTCTTGAAAAAAATACCTCAATAAAGACCCTGCTTCGGCAGGGTCTTTTGTATTTATAGATTGCCAAAAAACATATTTTCGCCTAACATGGTGTTACTTCATTGGGGAGTAGCCGCTGTTCCTAAGAACAGGTGATGATCAACATATTTGCTCTAAAACGAGCATGGTCATCATAGCAAAGAACCAAATGAGCTTCTAAAGAGCTTTCTTTTGTTGGCAAGACCTTTGATTTACCACTCTGCAGATTTTTGGCTAGCAGGAGCGGTGAGTCATTGGTATTTGTTATGCTAGCCAGAGAAAGACATCATGTATGAATTCCTCCTCTCCACAGCCATCGTGGCTTTAGCTGAAATGGGCGATAAGACCCAACTGCTTGCATTGTTACTTGCTGCACGTTTCCGTAAACCCGTCCCAATTCTATTGGCTATTTTGCTGGCGACCATTATTAACCATGGTGTCTCTGCTGTTTTAGGCCAATGGATCACCACAGTTTTAAGCCCTGATGCGCTGATCTGGATTCTCTCGATTGGTTTCATTGCTATGGCAGGTTGGATGTTGATTCCTGATCAGTTGGATGATGAGTCAGGCAGCATTAAGAAATGGCAGAAACTAGGGGTATTTGGCGCAACGTTTGTGTTGTTCTTTTTGGCCGAAATTGGTGATAAAACCCAAATTGCGACAGTGGCTTTAGCGGCACGTTTTGACAGTATAGTTTGGGTGATGTTGGGTACGACTTTAGGGATGATGTTGGCTAATGCGCCAGCGGTCTTTATTGGCGATAAGTTGGCGACCAAGTTGCCAATTGCCTTAATTCATAAAATTGGTGCGGCCATTTTCTTGGTCATTGGTATTGCGACACTTGTACAGCATTATTTCTTCTAATTCACCGTAGAAAATAAGAATCCCGACTTAAAAAATCGGGATTTTTTATTGAAAAATGATCTTCAATTTATTGATATATCAAATGATATTGGTCGCAAATGCATTGTAAGTTTGTGTAAATCCATATATGTTGTAGGTATTAAAAAGTCTTTTAAGAAAAACAGCATTTTGAGGGGATGGGCATGGCATTTGACCGCACAACGTCACAGGTTTTATATGATGATGGCACACATAAGTGTATTAGCTTTACCAGCTTGGTCAAAGGCGAGGGTGTACAGGCAAATCAGTTTTTAATTATTGACCATGAGCGTGCTGCGGTCTTAGATCCGGGTGGTGATTTAACCTATGTGCCGCTGACCATGGAGTTGAATAAATATACGCGTTTGACCAATCTTGATTTTGTGATGGCCTCACACCAAGACCCCGACATTATTACCTCAATGCCG
Source organism: Acinetobacter sp. SwsAc2 (assembly GCF_013391465.1). Classification (NCBI taxonomy): domain Bacteria; kingdom Pseudomonadati; phylum Pseudomonadota; class Gammaproteobacteria; order Moraxellales; family Moraxellaceae; genus Acinetobacter; species Acinetobacter sp. SwsAc2. Next base: position 108,784 of record NZ_JACBEZ010000001.1, read on the forward strand.
CGTTGGTTGGTCTATACCGAAGCGAAAGTGGTGGCTTCTAAACTTTGGGCACGCTTTTTACCTCACTTGAACTCTGCCTTTATGAGTGAGCGGATGAAAGGTAACTGGCTGGATCGTTTAGTGGAGCTACCAGACCACGGTCAGGTGATTACGTTGGGGCAGTCTTCGATTATTGCTGTGCCTGCGCATTTTTTACATTCGGTGGGTAATTTTCAGTTTTATGACCCAATTGCCAAAATTTTATTTTCAGGCGATATGGGGGCATCGATGGTGGACGATGCCTCAAAACCTTTGGAAAACTTTGCTGCGCATATTCCTAAAATGAAAGGGTTTCATCAGCGCTATATGTGCAATAACAAAGTGATTCGTTTATGGGTCAATATGGTCCGCACGATGGATGTCGAAATGATTGTACCGCAGCATGGGACACCGTTTATTGGGCACGAGCAGATTCATCAATTTTTAGATTGGATTGAGACTTTGGAGTGCGGTACAGACTTGATGGATGAGAGTGTTTTTACCTGTCCAACTTAAGTGACAAAATAGTCGTAAATTTTGCTTGTTTGGCAACCACAATTTTTTTAATATTTTCTTCCAAAAAAAGTTTTTTGAAAATGAGAATATAAAGGATGTTGTCTCAAGTTCCAACGGAAGATGCCTGTTTAAGCTGCGGGGCATGTTGTGCCTTTTTTAGAGTCTCATTTTACTGGGCTGAAGGCATCTCCATGCCTGAACATTACACAGAACCAGTGACGGCTGTGTATTCATGCATGGTTGGAACTAATCAAGCCAGTCCACGCTGTATCGCACTGCAAGGCACCATTGGTGAGCACGTGAGTTGTGGGATGTATGAACAGCGTAGCTCTTCATGTAAAGAAGTTCAAATTGCTGATGATCAATGCAACAAAGCGCGACGTGCGCACAATATGATTCCATTTGTGCAATTGGAAGCGAGCATTGCAGTCAATGATGAAGGTTTTGATCAAGTGTGTTAATCAGTAAAAGCAGAGTCAAGGCTCTGCTTTTTGAGTTTTTGAAAGTAAATCAAATCCATCTCAAAACAAGAAATAAAAAAATAAATTTTCAATTGAAATGAAATTTAAGTTCATATTTGTTTATAATAGCGCACGGAAATTACCAGTGAGACTGCCATGTTGACCATCGTTCAAGACGCGTTAACTTTTGATGATGTCCTATTACTCCCTGCCTATTCTACTGTTCTCCCAAAAGATGTCTCATTAAAGACACGATTCACGTGCGGCATTAATTTAAATATCCCCCTTGTTTCAGCAGCAATGGATACGGTGACTGAATCACGTATGGCGATTGCGATGGCGCAAAACGGTGGTATTGGTATTTTGCACAAGAACATGGATATTGCTGCACAAGCTGCAGAAGTCCGTCGTGTGAAAAAATTTGAAGCAGGAATGGTTAAAGATCCAATTACTGTGACACCTGAAACTACAGTGCGCGAATTGATCTCGATTACTCAAGCCAACAACATCAGCGGTGTGCCTGTTGTGAAAGATGGCAAAGTGGTCGGTATTGTCACAGGTCGCGATACACGCTTTGAAACAAACCTTGAGCAACCTGTAAGTAACATCATGACCGGCCAAGACCGCCTTGTGACTGTTCGTGAAGGTGAGTCGAAAGAAAATATTCAAGCATTGCTACAAAAGCATCGCATTGAAAAAGTTTTGGTTGTTGGTGAACACAACGAACTTAAAGGTTTAATTACAGTCACTGACTTCCGTAAAGCGGAAAGCTATCCAAGCAGCTGTAAAGATGACCTTGGTCGCTTACGCGTAGGTGCTGCAGTTGGTACAGGTGTAGAAACACCAAGCCGTGTCGAAGCTTTGGTTGAAGCGGGTGTAGATGCGATTGTCGTGGATACGGCGCATGGTCACTCTGCGGGTGTGATCGAGCGTGTACGTTGGGTGAAAGCGAATTACCCACAAGTCCAAGTGATTGGTGGTAATATTGCAACAGGTGATGCTGCATTAGCACTCCTTGATGCAGGCGCAGATGCGGTCAAAGTCGGTATCGGCCCAGGTTCAATTTGTACCACGCGTATTGTGGCGGGTATTGGTATGCCGCAGATTTCTGCGATTGATAGCGTTGCCAATGCACTGAAAGATCAAATTCCATTGATCGCCGATGGTGGTATTCGTTTCTCTGGCGACATGGCGAAAGCGATTGGCGCGGGTGCGAGTACGATTATGGTTGGTTCACTCCTTGCTGGGACTGAAGAAGCGCCAGGTGAAGTGGAATTCTTCCAAGGTCGTTACTATAAAGCGTATCGTGGTATGGGTTCATTGGGCGCGATGGCAGGAGCAACAGGTTCTGCGGATCGTTATTTCCAAGACTCTAAAGCAGGTGCTGAGAAACTTGTTCCTGAAGGGATCGAAGGTCGTGTGCCATACAAAGGGCCAATGGGTAACATCGTGCACCAAATGATGGGCGGTTTACGTTCTTCTATGGGTTATACGGGTTCATCTGTGATTGAAGATCTTCGTCAAAATGCGAAGTTTGTGAAAATTACTTCGGCAGGTATGTCTGAGTCACATGTTCATGACGTAACGATTACCAAAGAAGCACCAAACTATCGCGTTGGCTAATAAAGTTATACGAATTGTTGAATGTAAAAGCCGTCATTTTTATGACGGCTTTTTCGTTTTGGTGTAAAGTGTCGTGAGTAAAAAAGTGATGATTTAGATCACCATTAAGAAGTGAGTAGAACATGAGTTATTTTGGTACCGATGGTATTCGCGGTAAGTTTGGCGTCCTCCCTATTACCCCTGAATTTGCCCTTAAATTAGGCTTTGCCGCAGGGAAAGTTTTAAAACGCCACAGTAAAAAATCAAAACCATTGGTAGTACTCGGAAAAGATACACGTTTATCCGGTTATATTTTAGAGTCGGCATTGCAAGCAGGTTTAAATGCGGCAGGGGTTTATGTACATTTATTGGGCCCATTACCAACCCCAGCGATTGCACATTTGACCCGTGCTTTACATGCAAGTTTGGGCATTGTGATTTCAGCATCACATAATCCTTATTTTGATAATGGGATCAAGTTCTTTTCCAGTGAAGGTAAGAAACTACCAGATGCTATTCAAGAAGAAATTAATCAGGAACTTGAAAAAGAATTAGTGATTGAAGACACGGCAAACTTAGGTAAAAGTGTCCGCGTAAAAGATGCCAATGGCCGCTATATTGAATTTTGTAAATCCACATTTCCATACCATTTAGACTTGAATGATTTAACCATTGTGGTGGATTGCGCCAATGGTGCTGCATATAACGTGGGTCCATCGGTCTTTCGTGAGCTCGGCGCCAAGGTCATTGCCATTCATAATGAGCCTAACGGTGTAAATATCAATGAGCAATGTGGTTCGACCCATCCTGAGCATTTGCAGCAACTCGTAGTGAAGCATAAGGCTGATTTGGGCATCGCCTTTGATGGGGATGCGGACCGCGTTATTTTGGTGGATAAAGATGGCAAGCTGATTGATGGCGACCATATTTTATATATCTTGGCGACACAAAGTGCTAAAAAGCCTGCTGGAATAGTGGGCACCTTGATGTCAAACATGGCTTTAGAGTTGGCATTGGATAAAGCGGGTGTAGCGCTATTACGTGCTAAAGTGGGGGATCGTTATGTCCTACAAGGTCTAGAAGAAAAAGGCTGGGTGATTGGCGGTGAGCCATCAGGACATATCTTAACCTTGGATAAAAGTACCACTGGTGATGCCATTATTGCGGCTCTACAAGTCCTTACCGTGATGGTCGAGCAGAAGAAAGCACTGCATGAATTGGTTGCTGACTTTAAGCTTCTACCGAATGTGCTGGTGAATGTACGTTTAGAGGCGATGTTTGACCCTTATGCGGTGCCTGCTTTGGTGGCTGAATTTGATAAAGCCGAGCAACAACTCAAAGGTCGTGGTCGTTTGTTGATTCGTAAATCAGGTACTGAGCCTGTGATTCGTGTCATGGTGGAAGGGGATGACCTCGATGAAGTCAGCACTTTAGCCCATACATTGGCTGATGCTGTACGTGCGAATGCAGCTTAATAGGGAGTGAAGAAATGAGTGATTTAATTAAAGATCTCAGTGAGCTTCGTTTAAGTTATCAAAAAGGCGAGCTGCATGAAGATCGAGTAGAAACCCATCCACATGCTCAGTTCTTACTTTGGTTTAATCATGCTTTAGAAGCACAACTGCACGAACCCTATGCCATGTCATTGGCGACAGCGAGTGCGCAGGGTCGTCCACATGTGCGAACGGTATTGCTACGCGGTGCAACCGAAGCAGGGTATGATTTTTATACCAATTATGACAGCCAAAAAGGCAATGATCTGGCAGAAAACCCATATGCAGAGTTATTGTTCTATTGGCAAGAGCAGGAACGTCAGATTCGTATTGGCGGTAAAGTGGTCAAAATTTCTGAAGAAGAATCGACGGACTACTATCATAAGCGGCCACGAGATAGCCAAATTGCGGCACATATCAGTACACCACAAAGTGGTGTGATTGAAAGCCGTGAAGTCTTGCAACAACGTTTTGCGCAATTGCAAAGCCAAGTTGAAGCTAAATCAGAACTGAATAAACCCCTCTTTTGGGGTGGCTACCGTCTCGAGCCTGACTACTATGAGTTTTGGCAAGGGCGACCAAACCGTTTGCATGACCGTTTAAGCTATGAAAAACAGCACGATGTTTGGGTGTTGAAGCGTTTGATGCCATAAATGTCATCCATTCAAATTAAGCAAAGACCCTTCATTAGCCGTCCTGAATTATTTCAGGATGTTCCTGCGTTTATTGCAGAAATTTTAGCTCGTCGTGGTGTAGCGTCAGCACAAGAACTGGAATTAAAGCTTAAGCATCTACTAGCACCTAATATGAAAGGCTTAAACGAAGCTATTCAGTTGATAGATGCTGCAATGGATCAGCATCACAAAATTGTCATTGTCGGCGATTATGATGCAGATGGTGCAACCAGTACGGCCTTGATGGTCTTGGCTTTGCGAGAGATGGGGGCACAGGTAGAGTATCTGGTTCCAGACCGCTTTAAATATGGTTATGGCTTAACGCCTGCGATTGCGGATTTAGCATTTACCAGCTTTACACCTGATTTATTGATTACGGTTGATAATGGTATTTCCAGTCATGATGGCGTGAAACAAGCGCAAGATCATGGCATGCAGGTGATTATTACCGATCACCATTTGACGACCAAACCGACTCCCAGTGCCCAAGCGGTAGTGAATCCGAACCAGTTGGGGTGTGATTTTCCAAGTAAAGCCTTAGCTGGGGTGGGCGTGGCCTTTTATGTCTTGGCCAACTTATCGACCTATCGTAAAAAACTGCATAAGTCCTCGGCACTCATGAGTCAGTATTTGGATTTGGTGGCCTTAGGCACCTATGCCGATGTTGCGAGTCTTGACTATAACAATCGCATCTTGGTCGATGTCGGGCTGAAGCGCATTCAACAGCATTTATGTCGTCCTGGCATCAGCGCTCTACTGGAGATTGCAGGTCGAGAGGCTGTAACTTTAAAAGCGCAAGATTTGGGGTTTGTACTGGGACCACGGATTAATGCGGCAGGTCGTATGGAAACCATGGATATCGGGATTGAATGTCTATTGGCACAGGACTTTGCCTCTGCCTATCCATTGGCAGAACAACTGAATCAGTTGAATGTGGAAAGGCGTCAGGTTGAAGCGACGATGAAACAAGAGGCCTTAATAGCCTTGGATCAAATTCAACTGGATGATACGGTCTTACCTGCGGCTTTAATTATGTTTGAGCCGCATTGGCATCAAGGGGTGATTGGCATTGTTGCGGGGCGCTTAAAAGAACAGTTTCATCGTCCGAGTATTGTGTTTGCTGCAGATGAAGATGGGATACACATCAAAGGTTCTGCCCGTTCGATTGAAGGAATCCATATCCGCGATGCCATTGAGTGTGTTGCTGAGCAATATCCACATTTGGTCAGCCACTTTGGTGGGCATGCTGCGGCAGCGGGTTTAACCATTCAAAAAGTCCATTTTGAAGAGTTTAAGCAGGCCTTTGAAGTACTGATGGCAGCTCAGGATGAAGGTCTATTTACGGCGACTTTATGGACCGATGGTGAGTTAGCAGCAGAAAATATTCAGGTTGAAACGGTCGATCTGCTGCAGCAGATTAGTCCATGGGGGCAAAAGTTTCCAGCGCCTATTTTTGAAGGAAATTTTCAAATTTTAGATTTTCGCTGGCTGAAAGAAGTGCATTTAAAATTACGTGTTGCTTTAGACAATGGACAGGTCGTGGATGCCATTGCTTTTAATGCGGTGGACAAATACCAGTTCAATGAAATGAACCATCAAATTCGTTTGGTCTATGAGCTGGATAAAAATGAATTTCGTGGCAATGTCAGCGTACAACTTCGCATTTTGCATTTAGAACAACACTAAAAAAACCGCTCTATAGAGCGGTTTTTTTACTTTTAATGCAAGGGATTAGAAGCGGAATGTACCATTGATACCGAATGAATCGATTTCATCAACTGTTGTGTAATTTACACCAACTGCAATTGTTGGGGTAAAGAATTTTTGTGCACGAACGCCAAAAACAGTTTCAGAATCATCAGCAGTTGAGTCTGCAATAGAAACGCCTACACTTAAAGTTGGGTCGATATAAACATCAGCACCTAAGCGATAAGTTGTTTCATCACCAAAATAAGACAAGCCTTCAAAGTTAGTAAAATGGTTGCCAATTTGAGTGACATACTTAGCGCGTAAAGATACAGCTGTATCTTCACCTACGGTTACTTGATTTAGAAGATTTGTCATAAAGCCATAGTTTGCAACTTGAACAGGGTCTACGCTTTCATTTGCTGCACCAATAGCCAATAAAAGGCCATTGATTGGTAAGTAACCAACTTCAAGTGCATAACCAGTATTATCGTCGCCTGCAAAGTCAACCTGGTTAATAGTTCCACCCACATAGAATTGTGTATTTGGAATATAGAATTCTCCGCTCAGGCCAACGACATCAATATCTTCGTCGCCATCACCGCTAGCATTAGCATAACCTAAACCAATATTGCTAGCTTTACTTAGGAACGCTGCTTCAGCTAAAGGTGCATTTTTGACTTGAACACCATTTAAATAATATTTGCCATTAATGAAGAATGTATCTAAATCACCTTCTCCATCAAAATCAGTGTTTTCATAGCCCCCATTGATTTCAAATTGATACGCATGAGCAGTACTTAAACCAGCAAGAAGAGCAGTTGCAAGCGCGAGTTTTTTAAACATTATTGAGATTCCCTCTGTTGTAGAAATATGACTGTTTTGTTACAGTTGTTGCTGATTGTACGTAAGATACGCAGCACGTCAATGTACTATTTCTACCTAACTGCTTTATTTTAGGGTATAAAAAAGCACCCTTCCGAAGAAGGGTGCTATTTGAGTAAGGAATTAGACTTAAGCTTAGAAACGATATTTCGCAGCTAAACCGAATTTGTTGTAGTCGTTGTTGCCATCTTCACCAAAACCAACACGGCCTTCAAGGCTGACTTGCGGGGTAAAGAATTTACGTGCATTGATACCAAATTCGTTAGTATCACCATAGTCACGGTCTTTGCTGTAGTAATCTACACCTAGGCTTAAGGTTTTATCGATGAAGTAATCTGCTGCAAGATTATATTCGTCTAAATCACCAAAACCTGCGCCTGCTTCTAAGTTAATGTCTTTACCATTGCTTAAAGAAGTGACATATTTAGCGCGAAGAGTAGGATCTACGCCATCGTCATAATCGTTGTCATAGCCTTTTAGACCCGCAGCAATTAATAAACCTGGTGCTGGTAAATAACCCACTTCAGCGCCATAAACGGTCTCATCAAAATCGCCACCGCGGTCAAATTTCCTATCATCGCGACCAACATTACCACTCACATAGAAATCTGAGTTAGGGACAAAGACTTCAGCACCGACGCCATAACGATGACGTTCATTATCACCTACTTCGTCGTATTGGTATTTTGCGTTAACGTTACTTGCACGGTCTAAGAATGCTGCTTCTGCAAGTGGCGCATTACGTGTTTGAACTGGGTTGAAATAGTATGTGCCATCTACGCCAAAAGAGCCGCTTGAACTACCGTTGTCTGGATCAATTAGGCCAGCTGAAGCACCCACTTCTGCTTGGTATGCATGTGCAGTACCTGTGATCGCTAGAGCTGAAAGTAATGCTGAAGCAATTGCTAATTTTTTCATGGTATGTACCCCTCGTAAGTGGAACTGTATTTCATTAATTTTTTGTTACAACTTCAGTCTAGGGCAAAATAAAAAAGCGTCAACCAAAGGAAAGTTAATGCTCTGTATCTAAGGTTACATCGTGTAATTTTTTAAATTTAAATGATTGATAATAAATTATAAATTTATAATGTTTTGTTTTATTAAAATTGTGTAGATTATGTGGATTTCATAATTTTTGACGCCATTTTAACCAATTTTAACTCAAAATGTTTAGTCCGTTCGTCTGTTGAGAAAGCTTCTCAGACGTATTTTTTTTGGATGGTTCGCATTTGTATGCAGCTTGATTTTGGATCAAGTGAATACTTTTTGGGAGGCTAAAAAATTTTAAGCTCTAGAAAGAAGGGTGTGATTTTGTCGAATTTGAGATGAATAATCCCAGCCGTCGACTGTGATATAATCAGCGGCTATTTTTCGCTTTATATTGATTGAGAGTAATTCACGTGGAAATTAATCCGTATCTAAACCAATTAAAAGACTTAAACGACCGTGGTCTCACATTACGGGGGTATCTTTGACTACGATCTGAAAAAAGAGCGTTTAGAAGAGGTTCTCCGTGAATTAGAAGATCCAGCGATTTGGAATGATCAAAGCCGTGCACAAGCCATGGCCAAAGAAAAAGGCGAACTTGAAAACGTCTTAAATGTGTTAGATGGTTTGGCAACGCAGCTTGAAGATGCGCAAGCGATGCTTGATTTGGCAGTAGAAGCAGATGATGAAAGTCTGTTGGCTGATGTCCAAGCTGAATTGACTTCTGCAGAAGAAGAGTTAGCGAAGCTTGAATTCCGCCGTATGTTCAGTAACCCAATGGACCCAAATCCATGTTATGTGGAAATTCAAGCCGGTTCAGGTGGGACAGAAGCACAAGACTGGGCTTCAATGCTACTGCGTATGTATATGCGCTGGATTGAACGTCATGGTTTTAAAGCTGAATTGATGGAAGAGTCAGACGGCGATGTGGCTGGGATTAAGTCAGCAACGATTCGTGTGGAAGGTGAGTATGCCTATGGCTGGTTGCGTACCGAATCGGGTGTGCATCGCTTAGTGCGTAAATCGCCATTTGACTCGGGTAACCGCCGTCATACCTCATTCTCTGCTGTGTTTGTCTCGCCAGAAGTCGATGACAACATTGAAATTGATATCAACCCATCTGACGTGCGTACCGATACCTACCGTGCTTCGGGTGCAGGTGGTCAGCACATTAACAAAACAGACTCTGCGGTACGTTTAACCCACGCGCCAACAGGCATTGTAGTGGCGTGTCAGAACCAACGTTCACAACATGCCAACCGTGACCATGCGTGGAAACAGTTACGTGCGAAGTTGTATGAGTTGGAAATGAGCAAACGTAACGAAGCAGCGCAAGCACTTGAAGACTCGAAGTCGGATATTGGTTGGGGCAGTCAGATTCGTTCTTATGTATTGGATGACTCGCGTATTAAAGACTTACGTACGGGTGTTGAAAACTCCAACACAGGTGCAGTACTAGATGGTGACCTTGATAAGTTTATTGAAGCAAGCTTAAAACAAGGTTTGTAATTTAAATGATGAATGAAAGCAAAGGGTTATCAGCTATTTTACAATATATCTAAAAAAATCGATATTAAAATCGAAAAAATGCGATATATTAAGTAAAACAAGCTGACAACGCTTTGTTGCCCATTAAACGTGTCTTGAGTATGGATATAGATTTAATTTTTAAAGCCTTGGCTAATCCAACGCGTCGCCAAATTTTGGAATGGTTAAAAAAACCGGAACAATTTTTATCGAGTGACGAATGTGGTGACTTTAGACGCGGCGTATGTGCAGGTCATATCGAACGGTTGGGAAATGTATCGCAATCGACGATGTCGAACCATTTGTCCGTTTTACAGCAGGCCGGTTTAATTCAAGTGGAAAAATATGGACAATGGTCTTATTTTTCTCGCAATGAAGCGTTGATTCAGCAATTTATCGAACACCTACAACAACACCTTTAACAGGTGGGAGTAACGATGGCTGAATTAAATTCTCCTTTAACGCTCGGTGCGTTAGAGCTTAAAAACCGTGTCATCATGGCGCCGCTGACCCGTAACCGCGCAACTGCTGATCGCGTTCCAACCCCAATGATGGTTGAGTACTATGCGCAACGTGCAAGTGCTGGCCTGATTATTTCTGAAGCCACAGTGATTTCTGAAGAAGCCAATGGCTATTTGAATACTCCAGGATTGTTTACCGATGCTCAGGTCGAAGGCTGGAAAAAGGTCACTCAAGCGGTTCATGAGAAGGGCGGTCTGATTATTGCCCAGCTTTGGCATGTTGGTCGTGTATCGCATCCGGATCTGTTAAATGGTGAAACACCAGTCTCTGCAAGTGCAGTACAACAGGCGGGTCATGTCAGCTTACTACGTCCAAAACGTCCTTATGTATTGCCACGTCCTTTGGAGGTTTCTGAAATTCACGTGATTACCGAGCAATATAAGCAAGCCGCGATTCGTGCTAAAGAAGCCGGTTTTGATGGTGTGGAATTACATGCTGCCAATGGTTATCTGATTGACCAGTTCTTGCAAAGCAAAACCAATCAGCGTGAAGATGAATACGGCGGTTCAGTGGAAAATCGTACACGGTTCCTGCTAGAAGCAACTGATGCACTGATTGAAGTATGGGGCGCAGATCGTGTAGGGGTGCATTTTGCGCCGCGTTGTGATGACCATGACATGGGCGATGATAATCCACGTGAAACATTTGGCTATGCCATGGAGCAGCTGGGCAAACGCAAGATTGCCTTCTTCTTTACCCGTGAATATCTGGCTGAAGATAGTATTTCTGAATATATGAAAGAGCGTTCTGGTGGAGTGCCTTATATTGCCAATATGCAACTGAGTCGTGAAGATGCGATTGAGCTGTTGGCAGCTGAAAAGGCAGATGCCGTTGCATTTGGTAAAGCCTATATTGCGAATCCAGATCTGTATGAGCGTCTACTGCAAGATGCACCACTGAATGAACTGAAACTGGAAAACATGATTGGAACAGATGTCGCGGCAGGCTATGTGGACTATCCAACTTTAGCTGAAATGGAAACTGCTGCGGTTTAAATTGCTTTTCCGTTAAATTCGCGACAAGATAACAGCGTAATTCATGGGATAATATGAGTTGCGCTGTTTTATTTTTGCATTGATTTTTGGAGCACGTATTTGGCTACTCCTTTTTGGTATAACGCAGCACTTGCGCTGATCAAACCGCTGTATAAGTCTAAAATAAAAAAACGTGCAGAGACTACAGAACAATTTCAACAAGAATGTCTCGAACGTTTCGGGCCGTTTCAACCGGTTAAAAATCGCCAAGCGATTTGGTTCCATGTCGTGTCGGTGGGTGAAACCAACGCAGCGCAGCCTCTAATCGAGCATTATTTAAAAGCCGGTCATCCAGTCTTGGTGACCAATACCACTAAAACTGGGCAGGCGCGTGCCAAATCCCTATTTTTAAAAGTACCTTATTTAGACCTGTTCCAAGCTGTATATTTACCTGCAGATCAAAAGCCTTTAGTTCGTCAGTTTTTTGCATTGTATCAGCCCAAACTCTTGGCTTTGGTTGAAACGGAACTCTGGCCAAATTTAATTGCCCAAGCAGGGCAGAGTCAGGTGCCATGTATCTTGATTAATGCGCGCCTCTCTGAAAAATCAGCCAAAGGCTATGCCAAAGTATCTAGCCTGACGCAGCCGATGTTACAGGGGCTAGATCAGCTTTTGGCACAAGATCGGGCAACTGCAGAGCGCTTTATTCAGCTTGGTGCAGCGCCATCGGTAACACAGGTCGTGGGCAGTATTAAGTTTGATATTCATGCGCCAGAATCGGTTGTCAAACATGCAGCTCAGCTCAAGCAAGAATGGTCACTCGCTGGGCGTAAGATCATCACTATTGCCAGTACTCATGCACCCGAAGAACAAAAACTGTTAAGCGCGCTTAAGCCGTATTTGGATGCACAGTCTGAACTGTTGTGTATTGTTGTACCGCGTCATCCAGAACGTTTTGATGAGGTCTTTGCTGCTGTACAGAGTCTAAATTTAAATACCACTCGCAGGAGTACGGGACAAAGCATACAGGCGGACACCCAAGTCTATTTAGCCGATTCGATGGGGGAGATGTGGTTATGGTATGCCTTATCTGATGCTTGTTTTGTCGGGGGATCACTAAATGAACCGGGTGGCGGACATAATATTTTAGAGCCAATTGCGTTACATGTGCCGACGGTTTTGGGCAAAAACTATTTTAATTTCCAAACCATTGTCGATGAATTTGTACAAGCCGATGCAGTGAAAGTTGTTGAGGATGCTGAACAAGCTGCCGTGGTGTTGATGACACTGTTAGAGGATACTGAGCAGGCCAATACACTGAATCAATCTGCACAAAAGATTATGCAGTTAAATACGGGCTCTTTGAAAAAGCATATTCAAGTGATTGATGCTTATTTATAAAACTTGAGTGAGTTTGTCATTACTACAAATACTGTAGATTTTATGGATGGCTTTGCGTAGGTGGTTCTTACTTTTCAAAGATGAAAAGTAACGAAAATCTTTTGCTGTGCTAAAGGTACATCCTGTACCTCAGCACAGCGGGCGGCATCCTTGTCGCCTTTCACGATGACATGTGCTGATGAGGCCTTCACTGTTTGGATTTTTTCTATTTATTATGAATATCGTTCTGTTAGACCCGCGCCAAACTGAATCTGAACTCTGGTCCATTAGCGCTAAGCGTCAGCTTGAACATTTGCATCATCATTTAGAGTTGAAAGCCGGTGATACGTTAAAAGTAGGGATACAAAACGGAAAGCGTCATCTTACGCAAGTGGTTGATGTTTCTGAAACAGCTGTACGTATAAAACCCTTATATGAAGAACCTGTACCAGCCAAACTGCCAGTGACTTTAATTGTCGCGATGCCACGCCCTAAAGTTCTGCGTCGTTTGATTATGGATGCGGTGACTTTAGGGGTTGAAAAAATCATTTTGCTGCACAGCTATCGGGTTGATAAAAGTTATTGGCAAACCCCGTTCTTACAACAGTTGGATCAATATGTGACTTTGGGGCTAGAGCAGGCAGGTGATACGGTTGCGCCCAAAATTGAAATTTATAAACGCTTTAAGCCTTTTGTTGAAGATCAATTGCCAAGCTTAATTTCAGCCGATTGTCCTGCTTATGTGGCACATCCTTATAGCGATGCCAAAATGCCTTTTGCGATTCAGCATCCGTGTACGGTTGTGATCGGACCGGAAGGTGGATTTATCCCTTACGAAGTTGACCTACTTGTAAAAAACGGCTGCCAAGCGATGAGCTTAGGCAACCGTATTATTCGGACTGAAACCGTGATCCCTTATGTTTTAGGACGCTTATTTAGCGGTTGAGGCTTCTGTCGGGTAGCTGTCATTTTTTGCGACGCGAACTTCTTGAACTGGGTAAGGAATAGAAATCCCTTGCTCAGCAAAGGCCTGAACCACATATTCTTGTACTGAACTGATTGAGCCAGATACCGTGGTTTCTGTGGTGTTGACCCACCATTGGACTTTGAGGTTCACTGAAAAATCTGCAAGTGCAGCGACGTTCACGCTAAAACCTGGTTGACTTAAAATGGTCGTATCTCGGTCTAAAATACCTAAAATAATATCTTTGGCTTTTTTGATGTCATCTTCATAACCAATACCGACCAAGAATTCACAGCGACGACGTGGATAGGCGGTGTTAACGGTGACTGCACTGGTATACACAGTTGCATTTGGAATCACGATACGACGACCATCTGGCGCACGTAGGTAAGTGGCACGAATTTGAATATCTTCAACGTTACCTTCCATACCCGAGACAATGATGTCGTCGCCAATCTTAAACGGTTCACCCAGTAAAATCAGGATTCCTGAAAGTAGGTTTTGGAAGATGTCTTTAAATGCAAAACCAATCGCAACCGAGCCAATCCCCAAAGCACTCATCAGCTGACCAGGGGTGAAACCCGGAATCGCAATCACCATGGCAATCAGGAAGCCAATAAAGACGATGGCCGAACTGCCGACACGGTTCAGGACAAGGACAAGGTTTTGCTTGGTATAAGAACGATCAGACAGTGCTTTACGAACAAAAAGTTTAAACAGCTTGGAGAGCAAATAAAAAATGACGAAGGTAATCAGCGCAATACAAAAATAAGGCATACGCTCCCAAAAACTATCGACAAATTTGTCGATGGTGGAATAGGCGTCATTATATTTTGCCGTATGTGCAATTACACTTTGCGTGGTTTTCGCTGTCGCGTCATGTAGCATCTCTGACGTACCTTGAGCAACCTCGCTCAAGGTATTGGTTTGTTCTGACACTGGTGCTCCAATCGCTGAAAATTTGGCATATTTTGCCTGAAAATTGTGTGTATTTAATAGAGAAAAGCGTATGAAATTATCGCATTCTGGGTGATTGATAAACGGATAAAAATCTATCTGTCTGTTTTTTAAATGCTTGATTTTTTGAATCAAGGTGCTGAGCCATGCTCCTATGTATGAAATAGCACAGCCTGAAGTGTAACAATATTCTTAAAAAGCCTAGCTGGAACGACTTTACGTAGTTCGACGTTGTTCATGTTACGGATTAAACACAGGATCTCATTGAAAGATCACTATGAAATGTGTTTTAAATTGTAGAAATAATATACGACCAAAGCCGTGTTGATCTGTTTAAAAAACAATCGTCATACTGTGGTTATGCAGTCCAATAATAAACCAATAACTGTGGCATGAACTCTCGCGATGTGAGTCAGAATATAAGGAAGTATGATATGAAAGAAGTCTATCCTGTACCTGCTGAATTTGAAAAAACTGCGCGCACCAATGAACAAGAATATTTTGAACGCTATCAAAAATCGATAGAACAACCTGACGAGTATTGGGCTGAACAAGCGTTGAAGCTAGATTGGATCAAGCCTTTTAGCCAAGTTAAAAACACCAATTATGATAAAGACAATTTTAAAATTGAATGGTTTGCAGATGGTCAACTGAACTTAAGCGCCAACTGTCTTGATCGACATTTAAAAGAGCATCCGTATAAACCTGCCATTATTTGGGAAGGCGACCATCCCTCGCGCCATAAAATAATTTCCTTTGCTGAACTGTATGATGAAGTGTGTCGTTTTGCCAATGTCCTGAAAAAGCATGGGGTGGTGAAGGGTGATCGTGTGGTGCTGTATATGCCAATGATTTCAGAAGCAGCCATTTCGATGTTGGCCTGTGCCCGAATCGGTGCCGTGCATTGTGTGGTGTTTGGTGGTTTCTCGCCTGATTCATTGGCGAGCCGAATTGATGACAGTCAAGCCAAAATTGTGATTACCGCAGACTCTGGAATGCGCGGTGGGAAACCGATTCCGCTGAAAGAAAATGTAGACGCAGCATTGAATCTACCCGGGACAGACTCAGTACAGAACGTGATTGTGGTGCACCGTACAGGCAATCCAATCACGCTGAAAGAAGAGCGTGATTTGTGGTATCACATGGAGATCATGACCGTCAACGAGATTTGTCCACCTGAACCGATGAATGCCGAAGATCCCCTATTTATTTTATATACCTCAGGTTCAACGGGTAAGCCCAAAGGGGTGCTGCATACCACAGGCGGTTATTTAACTTATGTGAATAGTACCTTCCGTGAAGTGTTCGACTTAAAACAAGATGATGTTTTTTGGTGTACCGCCGATGTGGGCTGGATTACAGGGCACTCTTATGTGCTGTATGGCCCCTTGTCGAATGGAACCACAACGGTGATGTTTGAAGGAATCCCACAGTATCCAAGTTGGGCACGTACAGGGCATATTGTCGACAAACACAATGTGACGATTTTATACACGGCACCGACAGCGATCCGCGCCATGATGCGTGAAGGGGATGCCTTTGTCCGTGAGAGTGATCGTAGCAGTTTGCGTTTAATTGGTTCCGTCGGAGAGCCGATCAACCCTGAAGCATGGAATTGGTACTACACAGTGGTGGGGGAAAGCCGTTGCCCAGTGGTGGATACTTGGTGGCAAACTGAAACAGGCGGGATTTTAATTTCTCCACTTCCGGGTGCGACACCACTTAAACCAGGGTCTGCAACGCGTCCTTTATTTGGGATTCAACCAGCTTTGGTTGATGCTGAAGGCAAAGAGTTAGAAGGAGAAGCTGAAGGCAATCTGGTGATTAAGGATTCATGGCCGGGGCAAATGCGAACCATTTGGGGGGATCCTAAGCGGTTTATCGAAGCGTATTTTGCAACTTATCCGGGAACGTATTTCACGGGCGATGGCGCACGCCGTGATAAAGATGGTTACTACTGGATTACAGGACGGGTGGATGATGTACTGAATGTGTCAGGGCACCGTTTAGGCACGGCTGAAGTGGAAAGTGCTTTGGTGGCACATGAGGCGGTTGCTGAGGCTGCCGTAGTAGGAATGCCACATGAGATCAAAGGGCAGGGAATTTGTTCTTTTGTCACTTTACAAGCAGGCACAGCGCAAACGGAAGAGCTCCGTGCAGAGCTGATTCAGTGGGTAAGAAAGGTGTTGGGTCCTGTGGCAACACCAGATGCCTTACATTGGGCACCGTCTTTACCTAAAACACGTTCAGGCAAAATCATGCGCCGTATTTTAAGAAAAATTGCGGCGAACGAGTTAGATAGTTTGGGCGATACATCGACGCTGGCTGAACCGCAAGTGGTCGAAGTGTTGATTAAAGAAGTATATCCAAACGGATAAATGTTGGCTGAATCCAAAAAGCCCATGTCTTAAATTTCAGACATGGGTTTTGTCTTTGTAGACGAACAGCTATTCAAGTATTTAGTTTTTATGTTTGGAGAATTTATAGCCTTGATCGCAAAAAGCAGTTACGACCACAAATAAACCTGCTAGCGCTAAAATTAGAATCACGCCTGTCGTGGAATGGGTTGGTGAAGCGGCTACCAATGACAAGGCACCTAAAGGTGCTAAGCCCCCTGCAATTGCTGTTCCAATTTCGCGGCCTGTACTTACACCAGTAGAACGGTTTTCCACGGCAAACTGACGACTGAGGAAAGATCCCTGTGGTGCAAACATCATTGGAGCAAGAATACCTGTTCCAATTGCTAAAGCGATGTAGATTGAAGTGTTGTCACCTGTTTCCAGTAATTTCATAAAGGGATAGGCAAACAGGATTGATAGAAAACCACCCAAGATCAGAACATTTCTACTGTTCCATTTGTCACACAACCAACCGAAGAATGGTACAGTGAAGATGGCAACCAAACTTGCAATGGTCACGGATAATGAAGTGACATGTGCCGTAACGCCTTGGAATTGAGTTAAATAAGCCAAAGAAAAGGTTTTAAAGATATAGCTCAAGGCGTTATAGCCAATTGCAATCAGAAAGACCACGCTTAGACCTTTCATATTGGTTTTTAAGATCTGTTTAAATGGGTTTTCAGTCGATTTTTCGACGTGTGCTTCAGAATAATCAGGCGTTTCAGGCAAACTCTTACGTACCCATAAACCAATAATCACCAGCACAAAACTGAGAATAAATGGAATACGCCAGCCACCATTAATTAAGAACTCATCACCATTTAAGGTTAATAAAAAGACTGTAAGTGAAGAGAGCAGGAGACCTAAGTTTAGACCCAGAGCAGGCCATGCACCTTGACTACCGCGTTTATCTTCAGAGGCATGTTCATACGAGGTAATTGCAGCACCCGCAAATTCAGCCCCTGCACCGAGGCCCTGAATAATACGGAAGGTCACCAACAACACTGCTGCCCAGATACCGATAGATTCATAGGTTGGAATAAGGCCAATAGCTGTAGTGCACAGTCCCATCAATAAGAAGGTGACAAACAGCATCTTCTTGCGCCCATATTTATCGCCAAAATAGCCAAAGAACAGCCCCCCTAGAGGGCGTGCGATAAAGCCAATCGCGAAAGTCGCAAAGGCTTTCAGACTGGCACTACCTGGGTCTGAAGTGTCAAAAAACACTTTAGCAAAGACAATCGAGGCCATGGTGGCATACAGATAGAAGTCATACCACTCTAACATGGAGCCGACAATGGTTGCGGTTGCTACTTTTTTGAGTCGCTTCTTTTTTTCTAATTCTGTTTCATGAGTATTGCTCATTTGATATTCCTTTATGAGAGTCAGTTTTTTATTAGTGGTGAGACATGACTTCGCGCACAATATATTCGGCAATCGCTAAAGATGAGGTCGCGCCCGGAGACGGGGCATTACGAATATGGGTGATATTGCCTTGTTTGCGAATGACAAAGTCATCGACCAATGAGCCATCAGCTTCCATAGCTTGAGCTCGAATGCCACGTGTTGCAGGTTCAACAGAGACGTCAGCAAGAGATGGCACATATTTGGCTGCTTCTGCGACAAAATTGGTTTGGCTGAGCACCGTTCTCAGCTCTCGTACCGCTGCGGGCATGTTTTTAGAGGAGAATTTCCAAAAACCTTTGTAAGTGAGGAAGTCGTAAATATCGGTGAGGTTAAATTTATTACCGGTATAGTTTTCACGGCCAAACGAAATAAACGCATTTGGTCCAATGGTCATCTGACCATCAATTCGTTTGGTGAAATGTACCCCTAAAAATGGATATTTAGGATCGGGTACAGGATAAATCAGACCTTTGACATGATTTTTGAATTGTTCATCAATCACATAGTATTGACCAAAGAATGGGACAATTTTTGGCGTGGCAATATCGCCTGAATTGCTCGCAAGTCGGTCAGACTGTAAACCTGCACAGGTTACGACGTAGTCAAACTGAGTTGGATAGACCTCATGATCGTCAAAATGTACACTGACTTTATTATTTTTTTCCGTCAAATTAATGACTTTTCGACCCAATACCAATGTGCCATTTTTCTGTTTAATTTCTTCTGCAATTTTTTTCGCAATTGCACCATAGCTGACAATTGCGGTACGTGGGGAATAGAGGGCTTTGGTCCCAATACAATTCGGTTCCACGTCTTGAATTTCGCCAGCTTGAAGAATACGGACATCAGGAACTTGGTTGGCCATTGCTTTTTTGTAGATTGCGTCGAGACGACCTTCTTCATCTTTAGAGAGTGCAACCACGACTTTGCCACATTCATCATAGGGAATTTGGTTTTCAGTACAGTATTGTTGAACCAGTGTCGCACCACGACGGCATAAGCGGGCTTTTAAGCCCCCTGGTTCATAATATAGCCCAGCATGTACTACACCTGAATTATGGCTAGATTGATGCATGGCAACATCAGTTTCTTTTTCAAATACCGTGACACGGGCATCTGGATAGTCCAACAGAAGTTGGCGGGCAACAGCCAATCCATTGATTCCCCCCCCGATGATGGCATAATGTTTATTCAGCATATTGATTCCCTTTGTAAAACCTCATGAAACTGATCCAAAAACCAAAAACATTAACTGAAGAAGCTTTTGAAATTTTGCAGGATGCAATTATCAATAATCACTTACAGTTCAATGTCTTGTACTCAGCAACAGAATTGGGTCAGATGCTTGGCGGCATTTCACGCACACCTGTGCGTGAAGCAGCACAAATGCTTGAAAAGATTGGTATTGTGAAAATTGAGAAAAATAAAGGGATACGTATTATTCCGACAACATTCACCACAATGATTGAATCCTTTCAAATCCGATTGATGCTGGAGGTTCCTCTGGTCTACCGTGCAACTAAGGTCAGAACAGAGCAAGATATTGAACATTTGAATGCTATTTTTGAGGAGTTCAAACTGAAGGCGGCCTCAAATGACATTACAGGGACTTTAAAAGCTGACCGGGATTATCATTTAGCGTTGTTACAAATCGTGGGCAATCAGAAAGCGATTGATATTATTAGCAATACCCGTAACCAAGTGTTAATCGCGGGTTCTGCAACCATTCCGCATTCGCGAAATTGTATGCAGACCTTTGATGACCATTTAAAGTTACATCATGCATTTGTGAGTGGAGATGCTCAACAAGCCGCTAACTTGATGAAAGATCACATAATAAATACCGCAACGCTACTGATAAACCAAGAATCGGAAAAACGTGAAAACTGGTCAGATTACAGTACCAATGACTATCTCAACTGGATCTAAAACTGATGGTAGCATGTTGCATGCAACATGTAAATTTTGAACAATCATTCCTGTGCGGAAATTTTATACGACTTTAGTCGTGGTTTTTGGCAGCGATTATTGATGTGAAATATGAGGCTCAACCCTTAGAGATTTGAACTGAGGAGGATCGAAAGGGCGCATGTGCATTGGTAAGCTGATTGATAATTAATATTTTTTAAAATACGCAAAAACGCCTGAGTCAGGCGTTTTTGTACAGCAATAATGTCAAAAATAAATCTAGCTTATCGCTGATGGATGCTTTCTAAGGTATCCACCATCGTCCGTGTCATCTGATCAATTTCATAATTGACGGCATCGCCGACTTGTACCGATGGCCACGTGGTCAGACGCAAAGTTTCAGGAATCAAATCAACTGAAATTTCATGGCTGTTACGATCAACACGGTTGACGGTGAGGCTACAACCATTCAGACCAATAAAACCTTTTAAGAAAAAGTATTTAATATTGCCCTCGGGAATGTGAAGATCCACATGCAGAGTCTCGCCGTGACGGCTCAGCTGCTTTACTGTAGCCGTTCCTTCGATATGTCCATACAAGTTGTGTCCCCCATTTTCCATCCCGACTTTGGCTGAACGTTCGATATTCACCTCATCACCTGCCTGTAAAGTGCCTAAAGTGGTCAGGCGTCGAGTCAAATCCGAAACATCAAAATGGACTTGATTGGCGGTCAGATCGATGTGTGTTGCAGTTAAGCAGGTACCATTGATGGCTACACTTGCACCGATAAAGACATCGTGAAAAAAGTTGTGTGTATTTGAAACCACAAGGGTGCTAAAACCGTCGCCTTGACGGACATCTAGAATTTTTTCTAAGCCTTGTACGATACCTGTGTACATTAGAAGCCTTCCTTCATTTGGGGTTTATGTTTAATGTAAATGATCTACACCTTGATGTGGCATTATTTTGAGTTGAGATGTGCTAAAGCTGTATCTTTGATTGGGTTTCGACGCCAATAATAGGGTTGCAAAAATCGGAGTAACAGACGTAAGGGCGTCATCCATACGATGCGAGTATGGCGATGTTTATTCTCTAAAATACGTTGAGCCAAATAGCGACAGACCACTTCGGGAGGATCGATAATAAACAAAAAAAGCCGTTTCATTTTGTTCCAGTGCTGAACATTGCCATTTTGCCAAGAGGATACCAGTAGGTCGGTTGCCACCATTCCGGGACTGAGCGTACCGACTTGAATGTTGGTCTGTTTGGTTTCTTTAAACAGTGCTTGACTAAAGTAACCTACGGCACGTTTGGTGGTGGCATAGGTAGTCATGCCTGCACTCCATTCACCCCGAGTACCCCAACCTTCCATATTGAAAATTTGACCATAGCCTTGTGCCAGCATGCCGTTTAAGGCTACTTGTGAGCCGAACATACTGCCTAGAATATTGGTTTGAACCACAGTCTGTATGTCTGCTGCTGCGAGATCTTTAAAGTCTAGTGTCGCTGTACAACTGCCTGCATTATTAATCCAAATCTGAACAGCACCAAAGTGTTGAATGGCTTCATCCCAAAGTGTTTGTACTTCATGGATCTGCGTGACATCACAAGTGACGGCATGAATCAGCGCAGCAGGAAAGCGATGCTGTAGCTGTTGCAGGGCGCTGTGCAAATCTGTGCTGTTTCGCCCAGAAATCACGACAGCTTGTTGTTGTTCCAAGAAGGCTTGAGCTAAACCCAAGCCGATACCTTTAGAACTGCCTGTAATGACGATGCAACCTGATTTTGAATTCATATGGATCCTTTACTTTATGAACTAAAGGACGTCGCTTTTTGTCTGTGAAGCATGCAATAACAAATGGATAGACTGATCATTGCAAGGTTCATGACCACAGGATTAAAAGCACGAATGAGACTGCCTGGTATTAGAAAAGCGACCAGTGCGAATAAAAACACCAAGCTAAAGATACTGAGGTAATGCAAATATTTACTTGAATTAAAGAGGAACAATAAAGCAAAAACACACTCAAGCACACCTGAGCCCTGACCTGCCAGTTGGGCCTGTGTGTAGGAAAGCCCAAAAGTTTGCCAAATGGCAATCTCATCGGGATTGATAAAAAGGATTTTAGGAATTAGACCTTGATAGCCCCATAAAAAGGCCAAAGAGAGATTAATGAATTTGGAAGGTTGGCTGTTGTTCATATCAAGTGGTTATTTTTTACTTTGTGTGGATTATACACCAATAAAAAAACCCTCAAGCCGAGCCTTGAGGGAAGAATAGAGTCACCTATGATTATTATTTTTTAGTTCGTGTCTGCTGCTTACCGAGCTAAGCAGATTTGGCAGTCTCAACGGATTGCTGCTGAGCTTCCAACTCACGAACCAATGGCAACACTTTGGCACCGAAGTATTCAACCTCTTCGATAAAATGTAAAAAACCTGAAAGGATTAAATCCACACCAACGGCTTTTAATTCCACAATACGTTCGGCAATTTGGCGTGGTGTACCAATCAAATTGGTTTTAAAGCCATCATTATATTGAACCAAATCTTCAAAGGTCGATTTGGCCCAGTTGCCTTCACCTTCAAGTGTTGATGCTCCCGCTTCACGGGTAGCCTCACCAAAGGCATGTACCGCTTGAATATTGGCTTTATCAATAATTTCTTGCAGAACCGTTTTCGCTTCTTCCTCGGTATCTCGGGCAATGATGAAAGCATTGACCCCAATTTTGACCTGATGACCATTTTGTTGGGCTTTTGCACGAATATCATCAATCTGTTTTTTGAGCTCCTCAGGGGTATTGCCGTTGGTGAAATACCAGTCTGAAACCCGCGATGCCATATCCCGTGCAGCGCGTGAACTGCCGCCTTGGAAAATTTCAATATGCGGCTTTTGCACAGGTTTGGGTGACAAGGTGTAGTCTTTGAACTGGTAGTATTTTCCATTGAAGCTATAGTTGTCTTGGGTCCAAACGCCTTTTAGTGCACGAATAAATTCTTCCGAGCGGGCATAGCGTTGGTCATGTTCAGGCCATGCTTCACCAATGGCATCAAATTCGCTGCGAAACCAACCACTAACCACATTAATCGCAATACGTCCTTGGGTTAAGTGGTCGATGGTTGCAAGCTGTTTTGCGGCAAGCACGGGTTTCCACGGGCCAGGTAAAATAGCGGCAATGACTTTGAGTTTGCTAGTTTTGGCTAAAATACCGTGACTAAAGCTGACCGACTCATGTTGGTTTTCTGCGTTATAACCCGCAGTAAAACG
This sequence comes from Acinetobacter sp. SwsAc2, assembly GCF_013391465.1. Taxonomy (NCBI): domain Bacteria; kingdom Pseudomonadati; phylum Pseudomonadota; class Gammaproteobacteria; order Moraxellales; family Moraxellaceae; genus Acinetobacter; species Acinetobacter sp. SwsAc2. The sequence continues at coordinate 132,412 of NZ_JACBEZ010000001.1, forward strand.
AATCTGAGTCAGAGCATAATCAAAGCCACTTTTTTCTGCAGCCTTCGCTAAACGGACGTTATAGTCATAACTCCAATCCGTACGTTGCTCAATATTACTTACCACTAAGCCACCGCTGACATTGGGAACCCAATAAGCAAACGTAATATTTTTATTCTGTTGTGACATGTGAAAACCCTCTCAATGCTTTTGCGTTAAGCGACCTGTGGTTTGGCTTTTTTCTGATGCAAGCGAGACTCGGCTGCATCTAAATTCGGAACTGCGGCTGAAGGCAGCACATCGTCTTGTTCGATTTGTGTGTTGATACCCAAGTTTTGATTTGCAAGTTGGGTCTTTTCTTTCACTACTTCTGCACGCTGACCTTTGGCAGGTGCCCATTCTAGAATGGGTAAAGCACGGGCCACAGCAAGGGTGATGCGATCTCGTAATAATTCACTGTGGATGGTATACGCGGGTGTAAAGTCTTTGTCTGTGGCATAGACACCAATAGGTAAAGTTTGCGCTTGGAAGAAACTAAATAATGGGCGGAGTTGATGCTCCAGTACCAACGCATGACGCTCACTGCCGCCTGAGGCTGCAAGCAGTACCGGTACATCGACCAGCGCCGTTTGCTCAACAAAGTCGAAAAAGTGTTTAAACAAACCAGTAAATGAAGCACGGTAAACTGGTGTTCCAACAATCAACGCATCGGCAGCTTCGACTGCGGCTAAGTCATCTTGCACACGTTGTGGCAGTTGATTGCGGTAAATCGCACCACCGAGCAGATGGCCAATTTCGCTGAATTTAATAAAATGTACATGGATTGGGGTTGCATCGCCCAGTTCATTTAATATTTCTTGTACTAGCGCCTCAGTTTTAGACGGGGTATTTAAACCGCCTGACACAGCGACAATATTGAGTGGTTTTTGCAGTAAAGTAGACATAAGGACAGCCCTAAAGTGTTGTATCTCGGAATGGGCTTATTTATCTAATATCTGCATTTGGTCTGTAAAATAAAGAAATAGCGTTAAGTTATCTAATTTTCAGATATATCTGTTGATGCCGAAAAAGACTATCTAAATTTTTATTAAATGGTTGTATTTTTTATATATATTTAAATTAAATAACCTTTTTCAATGTGCTGATAAATTTTATATCAAAATGTGATTAGTTATTTATATTTCAATATCGACTTGGAATTGAGGCTATTTTCCTGCCTAAAGCGTGATAAAGTGAAAAAAAGTTAGACTTTGCATATCCTTATCGGCACTTGTATGGTTAGAATAGTCAAGACTAGTGCACTCGAAATCTCTCGTTGCTTATGAATATATTAATCGTTGATGACCATCCGCTGTTTCGCCATGCGTTAATCCAAGCTGTTCGTTATAGCTTACCGCAAGCTCAAATTCATGAAACAGCCGCAGTAAACGAGTTTTATGAACGCCTTGAAAAAGGTCCTGAACCTGATTTGGTGCTATTGGACTTAAACTTACCAGGTGCTTCGGGTTTTTCTGCATTGGTACATGTTCGTGCCCAGTATCCATCATTACCGATTATTGTCGTTTCAGCGCATGAAGAGACGTCGATCATTCAGCGTTCAATTGCGCATGGTGCGATGGGGTATATTCCAAAGTCGGCACATCCAAGTCATATTGGCGAAGCAATTCGCGAAGTCTTAGATGGTGAAATTTGGTTGCCGCCAAATTTACCTGCTAACATGAACTTTGACCCACGTGCTGCCGATGAAACTGCACTGGCTGAGCGGATTCAATCCTTAACGCCGCAGCAGTTCCGTGTTTTGATGATGGTGGCAGAAGGTTTGCTGAATAAGCAGATTGCTTATGAACTTGATGTTTCAGAAGCGACAATTAAAGCGCACGTGACTGCGATTTTCCGTAAGCTCGGGGTACAAAACCGAACTCAAGCGGTCCTTGCGATCAATGCTTTAAATATTGAAGAAAAACGCATGTAAGCTGATCTATTGAATTAAAAAAGCGCTGAATCATCAGCGCTTTTTTTGGTCTTAAGTTTAAGCCAAGCAGTTTTGTTTGCTGGTGACATCAGTACAAAATAAAGGATTTAAAGCACATTGCAGATCATCAATTTGCTCTTCAGAGACATAGCCCTGTTGTTTCAAATAAGCCGCAACACGGTCATCGCGCAGACTTAAAAAGGCCGCATCATACACGCCAAGATCGACAAATAAAGCCGCCGTTTCTAAGCTATTGAAACGGTCTAAGTAGATTTCGTTGTCATACATGAGGAAAATATGGTCTTGTGTTCCTTGCGCATCAATACTTAATCGATCCGCCAAGACTTGCGGTGGTGTTTTAATAAAGAGCAGATCCGACAATTGGTCAAACTGGGTGGTGTCGAGTTGATCCTGATCGGTTTTGACTTTACCGAGCCATGCTTTAAACACCAAAACTGCACCGCCGCGAAGGAGCATGCTCCACATTTGATGGCGCACATCTGCACTGAGTCCGCTGGATTCGGCTTCCAATGCCAGCAAGAACGGGTCTTCTTGTTGCTGAAGTTTTTCAAATAGACCTAAACCTTGCGGTTGGTAAGCCGCGGGGCGAAACACATCAAAGTCGAGTTGTTCAAACACTTGTAATGCGAGGGGAATAGCGGTGTGATACAGCGTATCTAAGGCCTGAACATGAGTCTCGCTGAGTTTACTTTGTTTAAAGAGTTCAACCCAGTCGATACTGGGTAAAAAGGCATTGGCACTATACTGGCGCAGAAATTGTTGCGACTGATCTGAGCCATGTGGCATTGCTTTAGAAATGTTCATCATAAAACTCCAAGAGAAGGATGATCAGTTTCTTCAGCGAAGGAAGGGGTATATAGGTAGAAAAACTGATCTTTTCTTAGTCCTAGTTATCTGCCAATCCCCTATGGAGATGAATAAGACTAAAGTCGTAGTTTATGTTTTTATGCATATTTAGTTTAGATAAAACAGGTGCTTGAGAAATTGTAACTAAGTATACAAGTGTTCACTAATGTAATTGGTGTATTTTGCCATAGTAAAAGTAGGTGTGTAATTTTTAGCCAATATTGTTGGGCTTCAACGTGCTGAAAATGAGCACTTTTGTAGAAATCTTTAAAATTTTAGTCAGTTTGCCATGTATACAGAGCCTAAAAAAGACAAAACCCAAGTCATATGACTTGAGTTTTGTGAGTAAATGTAGTGAATTTATTCAGGATTTGAAATTTTTAAACCCGATAACCATGCTCGTAAAGAAGCAGGTTTTAATGGTTTTTTCAAAAGCACGATATTCATATCTTTGACCCGTTGTGGCAGTTCAGGATCTGAGTCTGCGGTAATCAAAGCGACCGGGACATTTTCTTGACGATTGGCCAAAATAAAGTCCAAACCAATTTTGTCATGATTTAAGTGCTGATCGACCAACCAGACCTGAATGCTTTCTTGCTGAATCATCTCAAAAGCCTGTTCAGGTTCAGTTGCTTTAAACACTTGATAACCCCATTTGGTGAGTAAAGTCGACATCCCTTCTAAAATGGTTTCATCATTGTCCAAGCACAAAATCTTATAGGCTTTGGTTTTGAGTGGAACTGCTTGTACAGGCGCTGCTACGACTTTTGGTGGGTCAATGATTGGTACTTCAATCATAAAGCATGAACCTTTGCCATACTCTGAATAGACATGTACTGGGTAGTCGAGCAGGCTGGTCATCCGCTGTACGATGGCCAAGCCCAAGCCAAGCCCTTGCTCACCCCATGGTGAGGTATGACCGCAGCGCTCAAACTCTTGGAATAGTTTGATTCGTTGTTCTTCTGCAATCCCGGGTCCTGTATCCCAAACTCCAATTCGAATATGGCGTGGTTTGTCCGTGGAGCGGAGTACGCCCACCACCACTTTGCCTTTGGCAGTGTAGCGTAGGGCATTACTGACAAAGTTCTGAATAATACGGCGAATCCATTGTGGGTCGGTATCTATCCAGAACTGAGCATCATGTACGCTGAAACGAATACCGCGCTGTGCTGCAATGGATTTAAACTGCAATTCGAGGTCACTGAGTAAATCATGCAGCGGATAAGCCTGACGGTTGGGTTGAATGGTGCCACCTTCAAGACGGGCAATATCCAACAGGGCAGACAACATACTTTCTGCACCGTGTAAGGCACGATCAAGCTGTTGTAAGGTTTTACGGTCTTCTTCACTTTGTACGCTTTGTTCTAAAGCTGTACTGAACAGACGCGCAGCATGCATCGGTTGCAATAAGTCATGACTGGCCGCGGCAATAAAGCGGCTTTTCGACATATTGGCTTTATCGGCTTGTTCACGTGCCAGTTGTTGTTCAGTCAATGCATCTGCTAACTGTTGAGTTCGGTCTTGGACACGCGCCTCCAGCATGGCTTCATTTTCACGGAAGGCGGTAATGTCGGCGAAGGTGGTGACAAAGCCGCCGCCTTCAATTGGATTGCCACGCATTTGAATGACACGACCATCTTTACGAATGCGTTCAAACTCGTGTGCGCTACCGACTTGCATCCAGTGCATCCGTTTCCGTACATGTTCTTCGACCGAACCCGGGCCACATTCGCCGCGCTCTGCGTTATACCGAATCAAATCGGAAATTGGACAACCGACATAGACAATGTCCTTCGGATAATCAAACAGTTTTAAATATTGGTTATTCCATGCCACCAAACACATATTTTCATCGACCACACTCACCCCTTGGGTCATGTGGTCAATCATGGTCATGATCAGGTTTTGATTAAAACGTTGCCACTGTGAGGCTTGGTCTAGAATGTTTGCCACTTGCCCCAAAGCGAGGCCATTGTTGACCATTGCGGTGGTGAGCAGGGTACGTGCCGATGCAGCACCAATAGTGCCTGCCAAATATTGTTCGGTAAAACGCCACCACATGCCGTTGGCATTGCTGTTTTCATTCAGCACCACATTGTTCTGGGCACAGAACTGTTGGAAAGCGCGCATAGTTGCGCCATCGCCTGTAATCCGTTTGGCTAAGGTAATTAAATCACCAACTTTTAAACGTGCAACATCGTGATGAATGTAGTTGATGTCTGTAGACGTATTCTGTGTTGGCAGTGGCTTAGTTTCATAATAGAAAAAGCTTTCTGCTTGAATTTGTTCGGCCACGCTGGGGCGGAAAATTCTGGAAATCCAAATGTATAAAATAATATTCAGACCGAGTGCCCACACTACTCCATGAGTGAGTGCGGCAAAGGATTCAAAACCGAGCAGGGCTTCAGGGCGTAACCAGTTAATGCCCATTGGCCCGAAATTGAGAAAGCTTTCGGTAAAGTGTGAATATTCAGCAGGTAAACTGCGCAGTACAGTGGGTAACAACAAGGTGTAGGCCCACATACCAAAACCGGCCAATAAACCTGCATAGACGCCTTGTTTACTGCCGCCACGCCAGTACAGACCACCTATGAGGGCAGGTGAGAACTGAGCCACCGCACTAAAGGCCAACAAGCCAAAGACTGAAAGTTGGTCAATGTCATTGAAAAAATGGAAGAACAAAAAGCCCAATAACATGACGGCTAAAATACAGACCCGACGGGTAAATTTAAGCACCAAGGGTAAGCGTTTATCGTGGCGGGACAGTAAATTGGTACGCCATAAGGCAGGCATGATCAAGTCATTACTGAGCATGATCGATAGCGCCACTGAAGACACCAACAGCATACCCGTAGAGGCAGAGAAGCCACCTAAAAAGGCCAATAGGGTTAACCAGTCTTGGCCATAGCTTAAAGGTAAAGACAAAACCGCTACATCGGGGATCGCTAAGTAACCTGGCGTTGCATGTAGCGCCCAACTGGCAATCGGAATAATGGCAATGATGGTCAAAACTAAATAGACTGCGAACCAGCGCCGTGCCCCACGAATATGTTTTTCATCACGCAATTCGACCACAGCAACGTGAAACTGACGCGGTAAGCAAATGATCGCGAGTCCAGCCAACAAGGTTTGAATCCAAAACGTATCGGGCACACCAATGAGTTGTACTTGATGGAAAGTCTCTGCAACATCCTTAGAGATTTGATGAATGTTTTCAGGTGCAGCAAACACGAAAAAGAGCGCGACACACAGCAAAGCAAACAGTTTGACAAAAGACTCGAAGGCAACCGCCAACATCAGACCGCCATGTTGTTCTGTATTGGCAATCTGTCTGGTCCCGAAAATCATGGCTAAAATGGCCAAGATACCAGTGAGGAACAGTACACCATTGGTGGTTGAAGCGATGCTGCCTGCGGTGGGCTCTAAAATCACCGCAGCACTGAGTGCAATAGCGCGTAACTGCAGGGCTAAGTAAGGAATAATCGCAATGACGGCGAGGATAGTCACCATTGAGGCCAAAGGCCCACTTTTACCATAGCGTGCAGCAACAAAATCGGCAATCGATGAAATAGCATGGTGCTGACGGACGCGGCCTAAACGACGCCAAATGTCATAGCCCAGTGCGACGAAAAGTAGTGGGCCAAGGTAGATCGGCAGAAAGATAATGCCTTCACGAACCGCTGCACCTGTTGCGCCATAAAAGGTCCAAGATGAACAGTAGACCCCTAAAGTTAAACTAAACAATAGCATGCGCCCACGCGTGCTCAAGCGACTGGCGTGTTTCTCACCAAAAAAGGCGCAGATAAAGAGTAAGACGATATAGAGGGCCAATACCCCGATAATGAGCCAGCTGTTCATTTTACCTAAAGTTTTTCCTTCATCTCGGCCATCATAGCGCATCTGGGATAGAGGCTGCTGAGCTTGTTTAAAATTTACAGACCAAAGTCTAAATTACAACCCATACAGAAGCTTGCTACTTTAGCAAATGTAATAATTCGAATTAAAAAATTGTATCTACGGTTGGATACGCACAGGAGTATGGTTATGGATGAGAGACAAGTAGAACAGATTCTACAAAATCCCAAATTCAAGGAAATGGTTAGTCGTAAAAGTAAACTGAGCTGGACACTGACAACTATTATGTTGGTTGTATACGTTGGTTTCATGTTGTTGGTCGGCTACAACAAAGAATTTTTAATGACTTCAGTCAGTGGTGGGGTGACCACGATTGGCATGCCATTGGGTCTAAGCATTATTGTATTGTCTTTCCTTTTATGTGGTGTGTATTCGTATATCTCGAATAACAAACTCGACGCATTAAATGAAGAAGCAATGCGTGAAGTCGAAGCCATTGCGCAAGAGAAAGGACAGCACTAATGAAATGGAATTCATTGAAAGCGCTTACAGTCGCTGCTATCGCACTGTTGACTTCGAGCCTAGCACTTGCAGGCCCAGATTTGGGTGAGGCTCAACAACAAGCGACAAACTGGCATGCAATTATCATGTTCGGTATCTTTGTCGGATTTACTTTACTCATCACCAAATGGGCAGCAAAACAAACCACCAACACTGCTGACTTCTACACAGCAGGTGGCGGGATTTCAGGTTTCCAAAATGGTTTAGCGATTGCGGGTGACTATATGTCCGCAGCGTCATTCTTGGGTATTTCCGCAATGGTTTTCAGTTCAGGCTTCGACGGCTTGCTGTATTCATTGGGTTTCATGGTCGGTTGGCCAATCGTATTGTTCTTAGTGGCTGAACGTCTACGTAACTTAGGTAAGTTCAACTTATCTGACGTAGTGTCATTCCGTTTAGCGGAAAAACCAGTGCGTACGCTTGCAGCAGTAAGTTCATTGGTTGTCGTTGCATTCTATCTGATCGCTCAGATGGTGGGTGCAGGTCAGCTGATCAAACTGTTATTTGGTTTGAACTACAACATTGCTGTAGTAATTGTTGGTCTTCTGATGATGGCTTACGTGATCTTCGGTGGAATGTTGGCAACGACTTGGGTACAGATTATTAAAGCTGTAATGCTTTTGTCTGGCGCGACATTCATGGCTTTCATGGTGATGAAAGGCGTGGGCTTCAGCTTCTCTGAAATGTTCACGCAGTCAATTCAAGTTTTCTCTAAAGTACATGACATTTCTTTAGCCGAAGCGGGCAATATCATGGGCCCAGGTAAACTTGCAGCGAACCCAATTGATGCCATTTCTTTAGGTTTGGCATTAATGTTCGGTACAGCGGGTCTACCACACATCTTAATGCGTTTCTTTACCGTTAAAGATGCTAAAGAAGCACGTAAATCAGTGGTTGTTGCAACAGGTTTCATTGGTTACTTCTACCTTTTAACTTTCATCATTGGTTTTGGTGCGATCCTTTATGTATCGAATAACCCACAGTTCATTGATGTCGCGAAAATGGCAGTAACGGGCAAACTAGAGCTTGTTGGTGGTAACAACATGGCAGCGGTTCACTTGTCTGATGCATTGGGCGGTGACTTGTTCATGGGCTTCATTTCAGCAGTGGCGTTCGCAACGATTCTTGCTGTTGTTGCAGGTCTGACCTTGTCAGGTGCTTCAGCAATCTCGCATGACTTGTACGCAAACGTATTCAAGAAAGGTCAAACGACTCCTGAATCTGAACTTCGTATGTCTAAAATCGCGACTTTAGGTCTTGCTATTTTTGCAATGATTTTAGGGATTCTGTTCGAGAAACAAAACGTTGCCTTCATGGTCGGTTTAGCATTCTCTGTAGCAGCATGTGCGAACTTCCCAGTGCTTGTACTGTCAATGTTCTGGAAAGGTTTAACCACGCGTGGTGCGGTGATTGGTGGTGTGATTGGTCTAACGACTGCGGTGGTACTCATTATCTTATCTAAAGCAGTTTGGGTAGATACATTCGCAATCTCTGAAACGCCAGTGAACCCATTCAATGGTCCAGCAATCTTTGCAATGCCATTGGCGTTCTTCTGCTGCTGGTTGTTCTCTGTGACTGATAACTCAGCACGTGCACAAGCAGAACGTAAAGCATTTGATGCGCAGTATGTACGTTCGCAAACAGGTATTGGTATTTCAGGCGCTTCAGATCACTAATCTGAACCTGAACTAAAAAAAGCCCCATTGATTGGGGCTTTTTTTATGGTGTTGATTCTCTTAACTGTGTTGGCTTTGAATGCTGAAAGACCTGATTGTGATATTCAGTACTCAAGCAGTACTCAAATTGTTGGGCAAAATGAATCGACTGACACGAATAAAAAGCATCGGTTTCAGTGGCTATTCATGCTAAGTTAAAAAAGCGAGAACAAGAACCAATCAAACTTGGCTTTGAAAACAACAGGCTGTATATGCAAGTATTTGTCGAATTTTGGAAAGGCTTCCGTCTACTACCTTCAGCATGGTTACTGCTGTTGCAATTTATTATGCTGATTTTGGCGCTGTTGAGCGGCCATAGCTTGTCCTTACGTGTATTGGTTTGGGGCTTAGGTGTTTTGGTCCTGTTACTCATTGCCAAGGTCATTCGTCAGACCCCCGTGTTCACCATTCTCGGCTTGAGTTTTGTTGGTGGGGCATTGTTCTTTTCCTTACTGATTTTACTGGGTGCGCGAGATCCGATGCTGTTGGTGATTAGCCATGCCTTTGAGGCGATGGCCTATTTTATTGCGGCCTATGGCTTGCTGCGCTATATGTTCGCAGACCGTTATTTGACCAAAGATGAGCTATTTGCTGCAGGGGCAGTGTTTACCCTTATTGCATGGGGTTTTGCCTTTTTATATAGCATTTGCCAGATTTTAGAACCCAATAGCTTTTTAAATCCCAATGTGGCGGGTGCACAGTCATGGCTCGATTTATTATTTTTAAGCTTTAGTTTGCAGTCGGCGACAGGTTTGTCCGATTTAATGCCACTGACACCGCTGGCCCGTATGATTGCGATGTTACAGATGTTTTGTGGGGTGATGTATTTGGCTTTAGTCGTCTCACGCTTGATTGCCTTGCAGTATATTCAGCATCGACCCAATGATCATAAAGAAAATTAAACTGTTACAGGATTCGCACTGCCTTATTTTTAGACATAAATTATGATGGAACAGAATCGTTAAATTTTAAGCTATTCATTCTTCACTCTTTATTAGACTCGTCTAATTAACCATTTTGGTTATATCTTTGTACTAAAAATAATTTTCTGGGGGAATTATGCCTTCCATAAAGCCATCGCTGTTTGCAAACATCAAACGGAATGTATTTCTCAGCACTGTCGTGATTCTGGTGCTTTTTCTGGCCTTGATTCTTTTTGACCCAAGTGGTTTTGAGGCTTTAACCAAACATTTAAATCAATGGATTATTGACTCATTTAGCTGGTTTTACGTTTTATCTGTCGCGTTATTTCTGATCTTACTGATCTTTATTGCACTCTCCGATATGGGGAAAATCAAACTCGGCCCTGATCATAGTCTGCCTGAATATAGCAGTGGTTCTTGGTTCGCCATGCTGTTTACCGCAGGGATGGGGATTGGTTTGATGTTCTTCGGTGTCGCTGAACCCGTGATGCACTATGTCAACCCGCCCACGGGAGACGGGCAAACCGTAGATGCCGCACAACAAGCGATGCGGATCACCTTTTTCCACTGGGGATTACATGCATGGGCCATTTATGCGCTTGTGGGGTTGTCGCTCGCCTATTTCTCTTTCCGACATAATTTGCCTTTAAAGGTTCGCTCTGCTTTATATCCTTTGGTGGGCAAAAAAATCTATGGTGCAACGGGAGATGCGGTTGATACCTTTGCAACCTTAGGCACTATTTTCGGGGTTGCTACCACACTTGGTTTTGGGGTGACCCAAATTAATTCGGGACTGAATTATCTTTTTGGTATCCAGCAAAGTATTGGTATTCAGGTCGGGCTAATCATTTTTGTCACTTTTTTAGCTTCGCTCTCAGTCGGGTTTGGTTTGGACAAAGGCATTAAACGGCTGTCTGAATTGAACTTGGTGCTGGCAGTGGTTTTACTGTTATTTGTGTTTTTTGCCAGTTCTTCCATTTATATCTTACAAACCAGTATTCAAAATGCAGGGCAATATGTATCTAATCTGTTCACGATGACCTTCAACCTGTATGCCTACCAACCCAATGGTTGGATTGGTGGTTGGACCATTATGTATTGGGCCTGGTGGATTTCATGGTCGCCTTTTGTTGGAATGTTTATTGCCCGAGTGTCTAAAGGTCGAACCATTCGCGAGTTCATTGTCGGGGTGTTGTTCATTCCAACAGGTTTTACCCTGATTTGGATGGGCTTCATGGGGAATGCAGCGCTGTTCAGTATTATTCAAGATGGGCACACTTCTTTAATCTCAGCGGTACAACAAGATTCATCCGTCGCACTGTTTGAATTTTTGACCCATTTACCTTTCTCTCAAATATCGAGCCTGATTGCGACCGTTCTGGTGGTGCTATTCTTTGTGACTTCAGCCGACTCAGGCTCATTGGTGATTGATTACTTAACCGCAGAAACAGAAAACTCACCCTTGTGGCAACGGCTATTTTGGACCATTTTGATTGCGTTACTGTCGATTATCTTACTGATGGCAGGCGGACTTTCAGCCTTGCAATCGGCCACAATTATGAGTGCCTTGCCCTTTACTCTGATTATGTTACTGGTCTGTTGGGGCTTACTGAAAGCATTGCGTTTGGATGTCACCAAAATGCGTGCACTACAAGATGCGCGAATCACGCCACGTGCGATTCAAAATCCACGCAGTTGGCAACAGCGTCTAGGTCTGATTATGCATTATCCGCATACCCAGTCTGAGGTCGAAGAGTTCATTGGCCAGCAGGTACAACATGCATTTTCAGCGGTACAAAAGGAATTTCAGCGCCGTCAGCTAGACGTGACCATTCAACCGATTGAGCATGGCTTGCAGTTACGTGTAGATCACCATAATGAAATTAACTTCATCTATCAGGTGGTTGCCCGTGAAACCCAGCCACCCAGTTTTATGGCAGATAGACTCGAAGAACAGCAGTTTTATCAAGCTGAAGTTTTCTTAAGAGAAGGTGGACAGAATTATGATGTGATGGATTGGACTTTAGATGATCTCTTGCAAGATATTATTGACCAATATGAGCGTCATTTACATTTCTTAAATTTAGTCAGAGCCACAAACTAAAAAAAGGACGCTTTAAGCGTCCTTTTTTTCTATTCAGTTTCTAAATTGAATTAGAAGCGGAATTTAGCGTTTACGCCAACAGTTTGTGTATCGAGATTCTCAGTATTGTCTTTAGCGTTAGCATTTACATAGCTTGCGCCTACAGCAACTGCTGGAGTGATGAAGTAGTTAACGTTTGCACCCCAAGCTGAATCTGGAGTACCAGCAAAGCTTGATTCAACATAAGAAGCGCCAACACTTAACGCAGGAGTTAAGTAAAGGTTAGTTTTAAGTTGGTAAGCGGTGTCTTCACCGTAAACAAGACCAGCTTCTAAGCCGAGCGCCATGTTTGTACCGTCGATGTTACCTACGTATTTAGTACGTGCAGTAATTGCATCTTGGTCATCACGAATCGTATCAGATTCTAAACCTGCACTAACAACACCGTTTGATAAGATATTGAATGCATCTAGAGAATATTGGTCTGCAACGCTGGTATAACCTACAGCAACCAAGAAGTTTGGAGCCGCTAAAGCACCCACTTCAAGTGCATAACGGTCGCCTTGACCTTCATCATCAGCTGACATGTCATTTTTTGCATCAGTTTTAGTATGGTTATAAGAAGCACTAGCATATACAGGAACAAACTGAGTTGGTACATATGCTTCAGCTTTAGCACCATAAGTATGAGTTTCTGTATTAAACCCATTGTCTTCATTATATTTAGTGTAGTTATATGCTACAGAAACATTAGATGCTTGGTTTAAAAACGCAGCTTCAGCTAAAGGACCTTTAGATGAATCAACATCTTTAAAGTAGAAAGTACCTTGAGCTGCACCAGTAAAGTTTTTGTCATTCGCAGTATTATCGATGTATTCAGATTGACCTTGTACTTCGAATTGGTATGCTTGAGCACCGGTCATGGCTAATAATAAAGCAGTGGCTAAACCGAGTTTTTTCATGATATTTACCAGATTGTTAACATTGGATTAAACTAAGGCTATTCTATTGTAACAATTTATTAAGTCAATGAACTCTAATGACATTATTAATTTGAGCAATTACTCTAATTATGCTTTAGATTAAAAAATGCTCGAATAAGCACATCTATGTCAACCAAAAAAAACTTACAGCAGAACAATAGGGTATATCGCTTTTGAAAACAGAGAATGCGCGATATTGAATTGTACTGAACTTGATTTACGATTGATAAATTAGATTGAAATAATAAGAATAAACGGTAAAAAAGTTAACTGAAATGCCTTAAACACAGGTGCATTTGTGATCCAAGTCTAGAATATGGTTATATTTAGCGCAAAAAACACAGTTTTTGCTTGCATAATGTACATATATCTTCTGTATTTGTGATAATTCTCACAATAATTATGCAATTATATTAATCCATAGTGCTTTGGTTGGCTTTACAATAGAGCAGATTTATTTCATAATAATTTTAGCGAATCATTTAACAATATTGTTGTTTTCTGAGAAGCTAATTCTCCTCAAACAGTTTTTGTTTATCTGCCCAACTTTCCCCAAGGTTGGGCTTTTTTTTATTTAAATTTTCGAGATCTTATTTTTTCTGAATAAAAATCTATTGGAATTTAATGCACAATAATGGTGCGAATTTGAGGCTATATTTTTCATTAAAAACTTTTATTTGAGCAAAAAAAAACCAACTTCTAAAAGAGGTTGGTTTTTTCCGCCAAAATTTGTGGGAAAATTAGAATATTTGCTGAGGATATACTCTAATTCGCCCCAATACTGTGCATTATGCACTTAAATGTTGCATGTGTAAATATAGGCACTTTAAAAAATGGGAATTAAAAATATTGAATGAAATTCACACTAAACATGAATATTATTAAGGATGGATTGACTCAGCTTTCATAGGTGCGTGAAAGTTTAGCCATGATTATTTGGGGATGATGAAATCTTAAAACGATGCAAAACAAAGAATTAATCACTTAAATACACGATATACTGTTCGTATAATAAACAGTTAATTTAGTTTTCTTTTATTTAGGAATGGGGGCGTGGTTGAAGTATGCGAGAAATACGCTCTGAGTATTTGAGTCAAAAGCTGTATATTGCAATGAGCATTATTATTTTGTCATTGTGCAGCTTATCCATTCCGTTGATAGTTAAAAGTTATCGTGATTACAACAAAACCAACCAAGCTTTAACTGAAATACAAGCCTTACAGGCTGTTGCAGACTTGGCCAATAAGATTTCACGAGAGCGTGCACCAGCCAACAAACTCATGTCGAGTAATCAACAAGACTTTGCCAAACACGTGCTTGAGTTAAAACTATATCGGCTCACGGTGGATGAGCAGATGAAAAAGACTTTAGAGGTTTTAAAGCACTCGAACCTCCCAAATTTAGATTTAAGTTTAGTTGACCGTTTAGATGAAGCTTTAATGCAAGGCAGACAACAGGTAGATGCCTATGCAGCTCTACCACGTGAGCAACGTAATGCCGAGACCATGGATCAAGCCATCCTAAAAATGTTTAGTGCTTGGGATCGTAGTCATGATGTTTTAAAAGACGTAATCGCTGTATCTGAAGGCAAAGACACCGCTGTTTCAAACTTCTATGTCCAAATTTTATTATTAGCGGACTTACGTGATCAGGCCGGTCGTGCTGCATCCAATGTGATGGCACATGTGGCTTTTAAACAACCGATTCCTGAAACCAATTTAGCGCGTTCTTTACAGACTCGGAGGCAAGTGATGTATTTGTGGGAACTCATTGATACCTTACAGCCCGAGCGTGATAAAACCGAAGAATTTAAAGTGCTGCATCAAGCGGTTTATAACGAGTTTTTAGCCAAAGGGCTATTAATCGTAGAGCGCTTGATGAATGAAAGTATTTACCATCGACCGTACTATTTAACAGGGACACAGTTAACTGAAGCAATCGTTGATAAATTTTCGACCGTGGTGGAATTGCAAAATTATTTACTCAAATATAGCGTTGAAAAAGCCATTATCGAAAAGCATAAAGCACAAAATATTTTGCTCACAACGGTGGGTATTTCACTGATTTCAATTTTTGCGGCACTGTTTACCATGATCTATGCGCGCAAGAGAGTGTTTAGTCCACTCATTCAAGCGCGTGAAATTCTGTTTGATTTATCCCATTCAAGTATTCGCCCCAACCCGATGGATACCAAAGATCAACCCGCCAATATGTATTCTTTATTTACAGCAATTCAGCAGTTAAAACAGACGCTTCAGCAGCGAGATGCGTTGGAGTTTCGACTCAAGAATATTGCGCATTTGGATTCATTAACCGGGGTTGCAAACCGTTATGCGCTGAATGAATACATTAAACTTTTGGAAAATCAGCCGACTCAGTTTTCGGAAACTTGTTTAATGGTGATCGATATCGATCATTTTAAACAGGTCAACGATGTGTATGGACATCTGATGGGGGATCAGGTGATTCAGTTTGTGGTTGAAAAATTAAAAGAAAATATTCGGACATCTGACTTGTTGGTACGTTACGGTGGCGATGAATTTATTGTGCTGATTGAAAATGTTGGAATGGAGCGCGCTTTAAAAATTGCGGAAAAGATTCGTTCTGAGATTTATGAAGCGAAGCCACTTGATAATGTACGTTGCCCTGATTTAAAAGTTAGTATTAGTATTGGGGTCGCAATTGGTGCGACCAGTTGGATGGCACTGTTAGAAAAAGCCGATCGTGCTTTGTTTCAAGCCAAAGAGCAGGGTAAAAATAAGGTGGCGAGTTGAGTTTATTTGTGAAATTCTTAGCTACTGGAAATATCAAAAAAACCAGGGTGATATAACTCAATAGAAGTCTGTGTTTAAATTAAATTTGATAATAATAGAAGGAGCTAAACGTGAGCGAAGGCTGTTTTTTTTGTCAGATGATTCAAAATAAAATACCTTGCCACGTCATTGATAGCAATGATGACTATATGGCTTTTTTGACTATCTTTCCAAATACATTAGGCGCAACGGTTGTGATCCCGAAAAAGCATTATGCAAGTTATGCTTTTGATTTAGATGATGATGTTTTAACTGGGTTAATACTCTATACCAAGAAAATTGCGAAAAAGTTAGATGGATTCTTTGAAGACGTTGGACGTACCGCAATGGTATTTGAAGGTTTTGGTGTCGATCATATACATGCAAAATTGTTCCCTATGCATGGAACTATGCAAGTGCATGAAAACTGGAAAGCTGTAAATTCTAATGTTGATAAATACTTTGAGCAGTACGAAGGCTATATTTCATCACATGATTTTCAGCGGGCAAATGATGAAGAGTTGGCTTTGCTTGCTGAGCAGATTCGAGCTTTTGAATAATAAGTTGAACGATTGGTATTAATGACTATCGTTTTAGAGCATCTTCGTACTGGATTGCTGGCATAATTGCTATTGTGTAGCGTTATCTCATTTTTACTGGGCAAAAGTGACAAAACCCACTTGTTTAACTAATGTTCAGTCCCTTGAGCATAGTCAAACAGGCGACATTCATGTCGCCTGTTATGTGGAAGGAGGAAATCCTCCCCCTCTTAAAGTGGGAGAATCCCAGAATCACTTCAACAACGGCTTCAAAAACTTCGCAGTATGTGAAACTTTAGATTTCACCACATGCTCAGGTGTACCTTGCGCAATAATCATCCCACCACCTGCACCACCTTCAGGGCCCAAATCAATCACCCAGTCAGCAGTTTTGATCACATCCAAATTATGCTCAATCACCACAATAGTATTGCCCTTATTACGAAGCTCATGGAGGATATCTAACAGTTTAGCAATGTCATGGAAATGTAGACCTGTAGTGGGTTCATCCAAGATATACAACGTTTTACCCGTATCACGTTTTGCCAATTCACGTGCTAATTTCACACGTTGCGCTTCACCACCTGACAGTGTCGTTGCAGACTGACCTAAACGAATATAGCCTAAACCGACTTGATTTAACGTTTCCAAACGACGGTGAATCACAGGAATCGCATCAAAGAAATGCATGGCATCTTCAACCGTCATATTCAGTACATCGGAAATATTCTTCCCTTTATACCCAACTTCTAAAGTTTCACGGTTATAGCGTTCACCATGACAGTTATCACACGGCACATACATATCAGGTAAAAAGTGCATAGCCACTTTGATCATGCCGTCACCTTCACAGGCTTCACAACGACCACCTTTCACGTTAAACGAGAAACGTCCCGCAGCATAACCACGTGCTTTGGCTTCAGGCGTTTGCGCAAACAATTCACGAATTGGGGTAAACAAACCCGTATACGTTGCAGGGTTAGAGCGAGGTGTACGACCAATCGGGCTTTGGTCAATATCAACCACTTTATCAAGGAATTGCAGACCATCAATTGAATCAAATTTTTCAGCCGTTAAAGTGGTTGCACCATTAAGCTGTGTTGCTGCTAAAGGCAATAAAGTACGATTAATCAACGTTGATTTACCTGAACCAGATACACCAGTCACACAGGTCATCACACCCAAAGGAATGGTTAAATCCACATTCTGTAGGTTATGACCCGCAGCACCCATCAATTTAATTTGTTCTTCAGGCTTTGGTGGTTCAGTACGTTTTTTCGGTACTTCAATTTTCAGTTTGCCTGATAAATATTGACCCGTGAGAGATTCACTATTCGCAAGGATTTCATCATAAGTCCCTTCAGCAATCACATGACCACCATGAATACCAGCACCAGGGCCAATATCGATAATATGATCTGCTGCACGAATCGCATCTTCATCATGCTCAACGACTAAAACAGTATTCCCCAAATCACGTAAGCGGACTAAGGTTTCTAATAGACGATCATTATCACGTTGATGCAGACCAATCGACGGTTCATCGAGGACATACATCACACCCATCAAACCTGCGCCGATTTGCGAAGCCAAACGAATACGTTGCGCTTCACCACCAGACAAGGTTTCTGCTGAACGAGAAAGACTTAAATAATTCAAACCAACAGAGACTAGAAAGTGCAGGCGCTCACGAATTTCTTTAAAGATTTTATCGGCAATTTCGCCTTTTGCGCCATCAAGATTTAAATCTTGATAATAACTTTCAGCATCACCAATCGACATTTTGGTAATTTGGGCGATGGTTTTATCTTTTACTCGAACATGACGTGAAATTTCATTTAGACGTGATCCACCGCAAGCATCACAGGCCGCATTAGACAGGTACTGTGCCAAATCATCACGAACATAGTTTGACTCTGTTTCACGATAGCGACGTTCTAAATGTGGCAAAATTCCTTCAAAAGGTTGTACACGATTATGTTTACGACCCCGTTCGTCGATATAACTTAAATCAACTTTTTCTTTGCCTGTGCCGTAGAGAAATTTCTTTTTGGTGTCGGCATCCAGTTCATTCCAAGGCGTATCCAAAGAAAAGCTAAAATGCTCAGCCACTTTTTCAATCATGCTGTAGTAGTACGGACGTTGTCTGTCCCAACCACGAATAGCGCCTTGGCTAATCGACACATCAGGACTTGGAATGAGTTTTTCGGCACTAAAATGGCTACGAGTCCCTAAACCATCACAGGTTGGGCAGGCACCAAAGGGATTGTTAAATGAAAATAAACGGGGCTCAAGTTCTGCAACAGCGCGGTCACATTCTGGACATGAGTGTTTAGCTGAAAAGACCCGATCTGGGTGTTCACCGTTCATCCACGAAAGAATCGCAATATCACCGCCCAAACGTAGAGCCGTTTCCAAAGACTCTGCAATGCGGTTGCCGAGGTCATCACGGACTTTAAAACGATCCACCACCACTTCAATGGTGTGTTTTTTCTTTTTATCGAGTTCTGGAATTGGGTCGAGATCAACAATCTCACCATCGACGCGCGCCCGTACAAAACCTTGACTTTGTAGCTGTTCAAACAGGTTGGAATATTCACCTTTACGCTCACGCACCACAGGTGCAAGCAGCATCAGCGCTGTCCCTTCATCCAATCCTTTTACGGCATCGACCATTTCCGATACGGTCTGTGCCACCATCGGCAAATCATGCTCTGGGCAAAATGGCGTACCGACACGTGCGTAGAGTAGACGTAAATAGTCATAAATTTCGGTAATGGTGCCCACCGTAGAGCGTGGGTTATGGCTGGTTGACTTCTGTTCAATCGCAATGGCAGGGCTTAAACCTTCAATTGAGTCAACTTCAGGTTTTTCCATTTGTGATAAGAACTGGCGCGCATAGGCCGAGAGCGATTCGACATAACGACGCTGGCCTTCGGCGTACAGCGTATCAAATGCAAGCGATGACTTACCTGAACCAGAAAGTCCCGTGATCACCACGAATTTGTCGCGGGGAATATCAAGGTTCACATTTTTTAAGTTATGGGTACGTGCGCCTCGAATACGGATATGACTTTGGCTCATAAAACTATCTCGAAATTGTGCAGATGAAGGAGGTATATGATAACGACTTATGCTTTATTCAAGTGTTAAACATGATTTTATAGCGACAAATCATGTCGGCCAAAAGAAAAGTGATGCTGCTAAACTGTAGCTAGATTTCAGTGTTGAAACAAGTCTCAAGCTATCGATATTGGCTGCGACTGAAGATAGAAAGATGTTTACGCATTGCGTAAAAAAGAGTGGATCTCCCATTCGGCGCAGCGCAAAAGTTGCATCATGGTTGTGCTATTTTTGGTTTGCCATACGCCTTCAGGGATAGAGTGTTGTAGTGTTTGCAGCATTTAACATGCTAGCGCATAACGACGTTCAAAGATTGAATCGACCGTCTCAAAAGCAAAGGGACGGATAATGTCATGATGAAGACGGGCATAGAAATTGACTTTGTGCTCAAGAGTTTGCAAGAAGGCATCGTAGTCATTTTCAAAGTCTGGTAGGTCGAGTAAGTCTTGTTCTCGACTTAAAACGCAATGATATTTTTTAATAAACGCCAACATCAATTTTTGAATATGTGGATTGGTATAATAAATGAGATAGGTCGCGGCAGAACCGCAGTGTAAACAGCCTTTTTCAAGGTAAATTTCTTCGTTATTTAGCCAGCAACATTGTACGGTGAAAAATGCACGAATGGCTTCAGTACCAAGAGTATCCGGATGCATGAGAACGGCCCTCGAAAGTTAATTATGCAAATGATAATTATTATCATTACTAGAGTTTAGTTTTAAATGCTTAAAATAGCAATCGCGCCTTCTGAAAAAATACGATATTCGGTCAATAAAAAGCCCTGAAGGTTTCAGGGCTTTTTGGATCATTTTCGCTTTTAAGCGTGGTCTAAACCGAGCCATTGCTGCTGTTTATAAGCGCTGTCCCAGAACAACCATTCCAGTTCAGCCCCTTTACGGTAGGCTTTATGCATTTTCTCAATAGTGTCTGCATCGCAACGCGCAGCCACTTTATCGATGGTTGCAATTACATTACGTACTGCTTGGTTGAATTCTTCACCTGCGTAAGTATCAATCCACGCTTGGTACGGGTTGTTGGCGATAGAGTTACCCACAATGTCTTTACCGACTTCAGCATAAATCCAAAAACAAGGTAAGAGCGCTGCTAACACCACAGGGTAGCTTTCAGACCATGCTGTTGCCGTTAGAAATGAAGTGTAATGGTGACATGCCAAAGTCAGAGGTGTTTCTTCAAACTGTTGTTTTGAAATATCAAAATTTTTCATAAAGCCATCATGCAAACTGCGTTCCACCACAATCGCTTCTTTGGCTCCTTGGCTAAACTGGATAATGTCATCGGCCTCATACGCTTTGGCACCACACACCGCTAAAGCACGACCATAAGCCACCAAGTAGTGCGCATCTTGAATCACATAATGACAAAATGCTTCTTTATTAAGTGTGCCTGAAGCCAATTCTTGGTTAAAAGGTAAAGCCAGTGTTTTTTGATATAAGTCGACATTACGTTGCCAAACGTCTTGAGAAAAAGCCATGATTAGATCCTGAGGGAAGCCAAAATATGGGCAAGACTATAACAACAGTTTGCGCGGAACAACAATCCATCTCCGTACATCGGTGAGATAAGTAAAAATTAACGAAGATGTTTTGGTTTCAGACTTAAAAAGCGTCATAATTGCGGCCATAAAACTCAACCTGTTTTTTTAAGTTTTCGTTCATCTCCAAATTTTTTATAGGTCGATCTGTCATGATGAAACATTTTGGTTTCTCTATCATTTTTACGATCGTGTGTCTTGCGTTATCTGCGTACTGGGGTTTTACCCATGGACCAGAAGCGGGCTTAAAGACCATGTTTACTGCTTTGACCATTACTGCAATTTTAGCGGTGATGGAGGTCTCGCTATCTTTTGATAATGCCGTGGTCAATGCATCTGTGTTACGTGGCTGGGATCATTTCTGGAAAACGTTGTTCCTGACGGTGGGTATTTTAGTCGCTGTATTTGGTATGCGTTTAATCTTCCCTGTCGCAATTGTGGCGGTAACTGCAGATATGGGCTTTGTTGAAGTCGTACAACTGGCTTTGAATGATCCAAAAACCTACTCGCAACGTCTGATGGATCATCACCCTGAAATTGCTGCGTTTGGTGGTGCATTCTTGTTACTCGTGTTCTTAAACTTCTTTTTAGATGAAGAGAAAGATACACACTGGTTCCGCTGGTTAGAACGTCGTTTGACCAACTTAGCCAATGTTCCTGCAATGTCGGTATTCCTTGCACTGATTGCACTTTTGGTGATGGCGGCCAATGTCGATGAAGCCAAACGTCTGGTGGTGACCATGGCGGGAATCTGGGGCATCGTGGTTTATATTGGCGTACAAGTCTTGAGTCATTTGTTGGGTGGTGAACCTGAAGTTGATGAAGATGGCAATGCAGTTACGCATGATGCCAATGGCGCAACCACAGGGGTAGTCAAAGCAGGTATTGGTGGTTTCTTATACCTAGAAGTACTTGATGCATCGTTCAGTTTTGATGGCGTAATTGGCGCGTTTGCGATTACTTCGGATGTCGTGATTATTATGCTGGGTCTCGCGATTGGTGCGATCTTCGTGCGTTCGATGACCATTTACTTGGTCGAAAAAGGGACTTTGGATGCCTATGTTTTCCTTGAGCATGGTGCACACTACGCGATTGGTGCTTTAGCATTCATTATGCTGGCAAGTGGTACAGGTCTACATGTACCAGAAGTCGTCACAGGCTTAATTGGTGTGGCCTTTATTGTTTGGGCTGTTATTGCTTCTATTCAATACAAAAAACATCAAGCCGCTTAAAGCAGATTGCTTTAAACCGCGGAAAAGCGCAGCTCAGGCTGCGCTTTTTGTTTTTCAGATCAGGAAGGCTTTTATTAAACATAAAATTCATGCCGCTAGTCGGATTGAATAGCCTATAATCTTGATCCAAGATTAATTCAATACAGTCTGTCCTCGTTTATGATGAATGCTTTAGAACGTCGTTCAACTTTTGCCTTAAGCAGTATTTTTGCCTTACGCATGTTGGGTTTGTTCATGATCATCCCTGTATTTTCTGTAGCAGGGCAGACCTATGAATATGCAACGCCTGCGTTGCTCGGTTTGGCTGTGGGGATTTATGGCTTAACACAGGCCATTTTACAGATTCCTTTTAGCTTGATTGCCGACCGTTATAGCCGTAAGCCTTTGGTGGTTTTTGGGCTACTCCTGTTTGCTTTGGGCGGTGCAATTGCAGCGATGTCAGACACTATTTATGGGGTGATTATTGGTCGTGCCATTGCGGGTGGTGGTGCAGTGTCTGCGGTGGTGATGGCACTACTGGCGGATGTGACCCGTGAAGAAAACCGTATGAAAGCCATGGCAACCATGGGCATGAGTATCGGGGTTTCTTTTGCTGTGGCTTTTAGTTTGGGGCCGTGGCTTACGGGTTTAGTGGGTATTTCAGGATTATTCTGGGTAACGACCATCATGGGTTTGGCAGCTATTTCGATGCTGTTTTTGGTGCCCAAAGTCACCCGCCATCACCGTAATTATCAACAAGGTTATTTGGCTCAGCTCAAACAAGTCTTAAAAATGGGCGATCTGAACCGTCTGCATGTATCGGTGTTTAGCTTACATTTATTGCTGACGGCAATGTTTATTTATGTCCCATCGCAACTCATCGACTTTGCAAAAATTCCACTAAATTCGCATGGCTGGGTGTATTTACCGCTGTTGGTGATTAGCCTATTTTTTGCCTTTCCAAGTATTGTGTTGGCTGAAAAATATCGCAAAATGCGAGGCATCTTTTTAACGGCTATTGGCGGCATTATTTTAGGTTTAGGCATCCTAATTTTTGGCTTTGAGTCGAAGTATATTTTGCTGACAGGTTTGGGCTTATTCTTTATTGCTTTTAACGTCATGGAAGCGTTGCTGCCGTCATGGTTATCGAAAGCTGCGCCAATTCAGTCTAAAGCCACCGCGATGGGCGTAAATGCCAGCAGCCAGTTTTTAGGCGCATTCTTTGGTGGTGTCACAGGCGGTCAGTTGCTGCTGTTAAACAATACAGCCTTGGGCTGGAGCATCCTGACTGGACTTGCGATTGTTTGGTTATTGATTAGTTTTGGCTTGGCACAACCGCGCTATTTGTCTTCGATGGTATTGCGTTTACCTGAACATAAACAAACGGACGAATGGACTTCACAGCTTTTAGCGATTCGTGGTATTGAAGAGGTCGTGGTGATGTCTGATCAGCAAGTAGCGTATGTAAAAGTCGATAAGCAGCAAATAGATGATGCTACGCGACAAGATTTAACGCAGTTGTTGGGGAAAGAGGTAGCCATTTAAGCATAACTCTTATAAAGTAAATAATAGAAATAGATAGGAAGTAAACATCAGATGCGCGGTGTAAATAAAGTTATTTTAGTGGGCACATTAGGCCGAGATCCAGAGACGAAAACTTTCCCAAACGGTGGTTCGTTGACCCAGTTTTCAATTGCAACGAGCGACTCTTGGACAGACAAAAGCACCGGTGAGCGTAAAGAGCAAACCGAATGGCACCGTATTGTGTTACACAACCGTCTAGGTGAAATTGCGCAACAATACCTACGTAAAGGTTCGAAAGTTTATATTGAGGGTTCACTGCGTACTCGTCAGTGGACAGATCAAAATGGTCAAGAACGCTACACCACAGAAATTCGTGGTGAGCAAATGCAGATGCTCGACAACAACCGTCAGCAAGGCGAGCAAATGCAAGGCGGAAATGATGGTTATGCACAACCACGTTTCAACAATAACCAAGGTGGTGGTTATAACAATAACAACAACCAAGGCGGTTATGGCGGTAATCCAGCAGCGGGTAATAGCAACAACCAACAAAGTGGTTATGCGAACAATAACCCAAGCGGTTTTGCACCAAAGGCGGCTCCTCAGTCAGCGCCTGCGGCAGCACCAGCAGATATGGATGATGATCTTCCGTTCTAACTTGTGCAATATCTAAATATTGTATGAAGTGAAAAAGAACTTGATTTATATCAAGTTCTTTTTTTATGGCTAGGCAAATTTGGTATTTAAAAAGAGCTTTATAGAATAAAAATGTTCAGCTAATACGAGTGACAGAGCATACTTTTTCTCTCTATAAAAAAGGGACCTCTGATGAGATCCCTTTTTAAAAATACGAAATGCTAATAAATCATGATAAAGATTGCTGAGGATGAACCATATTTTTGATTGATAGCACATCAGCCAAAAGTTGATCAGACAATAGGTTTTCAGCTTTAATTAAAGCCAATACACTTTGACCAGTTTCATTGGCTTGTTTTGCAATACGAGTCGTTGTTTCATAGCCCAAATAGGGGTTGAGTGCAGTAATAATGCCGATTGAATTATCTACATTTGCCTGACAGTGTTCAGCATTGGCACGGATGTTTTCAATACATTTGTATTGGAACATTTGCATCGCTTTACCCAACAAATCGATCGATTCGAACAGTTTAAAAGCAATTAACGGCTCCATCGCATTGAGCTGTAACTGACCTGCTTCGGCCGCCAAAGTAATGGCCAAATCATTTGCAATCACTTGAAAACACACTAAATTCATTGCTTCTGGAATAACAGGGTTCACTTTGCCAGGCATAATTGAGCTGCCCGGTTGACGCGGTTCCAAATGGATTTCATTCAGACCAGTACGAGGGCCACTAGAAAGCAAACGCAGGTCATTGGCAATTTTTGAGAGTTTAGTCGCGGTACGTTTTAAGAAGCTCGATAATAAAACGAAATCCCCCATATCTGAGGTTGCTTCGATTAAATCAGGTGAACTGCTGATCTGCTTTTGGGTAATTTCAGACAACGCTGCGATGGCATATTCACGATACTTAACTTCGGTATTGATGCCTGTTCCAATTGCTGTTCCGCCCAAATTTACAACACTTAAAGCAGACGGCATGATGTCATTGAGCTTGTTTAAATCATTTTGTAAGGTATTTGCAAATGCGCCAAATTCTTGGCCCAAGGTCATTGGAACGGCATCTTGCAATTGGGTACGACCCATTTTTAAGATATGCGAAAACTCATCTGATTTATTCTTAAAACTTTGAATTAAATTTTGAAACGGGCTATTCAATTGCTCAATTGCAAAAATTAAACCCACTTTAATTGCCGTTGGATAGACGTCATTGGTTGACTGAGACATATTAATATCATTATTTGGATGTAAATATTGATATTCACCTTTTAAATGATCTAAATGTTCTAATCCAATATTAGCCAGTACTTCATTGATATTCATATTGGTGGATGTTCCCGCACCACCTTGAATCATATCAATTGGAAATTGGTCATGATATTTATAATTAATAATTTGTTCACATGCATACTGAATAGCATTGTATTTATTTTCTTCAAGTTTATTGATTTTAAAGTTAGCTTCTGCGCATGCAGCTTTAACCATTGCAAGGGCATTAATAAAAACAGGGAATTGATTGAGTTTATTTGGACTTAAATTAAAGTTCTCTAAAGCTCTTAAAGTTTGTACACCATAATAGCAATGAGCAGGAATTTCTTTATGTCCTAATAAATCCTTTTCAACGCGTGTGTTAATCTTAATGTTCATTTAAATAGACTCTAATCTCGAATAAATCGATATTAAAGTGCGCACGGTTTTTTTTCTAATGTAAAAATATATTACTACATGCATTTTTTGCATAATAGATTATAATTGATCAAAGGATGAGTGAAGAATGAGTTATGACTTTAGAAATTCGATGGATTGAAGATTTACTTGCGTTAGAGCAAGAAAAATCGATATCTCAAGCAGCAGCTCTACGACATGTCACGCAGTCTGCCTTTACGCGCAGAATTCAGAATATTGAAAACTCATTGGGTTTCCAAATTTTGAAAAGATATAGTAAAAATATTGATTTCACAGAAGCAGGCCAAGTTTTACTTGCTTCGGCAAAAAACATACAAAATCAACTCACTACAACAATAAAATATTTAGAAAAGAATGTGAAACATGATGAGTTAACCGTCAAGTTTGCAGTGTCACACTCGCTCATTACCCAGTTTTTCCCCCGCTTTATTCATGAGTTAGCGATGGATATGACGGACTTAAAATTGGAAATTATTGCCTCAAATTTCAAACAGGGGATGCGCTTATTAAAAGATGGCTCGTGTGATTTTTTAATCAGTTATTGTGATCAAAAAACATTAGAACAATTCGATCGTTCTTTGTTCGAATTTCATAAAATTGTTGAAATGGAAATACTCCCTGTAACGGCGTTAGATCATGACGGAACTGCCAAATATTCACTCGATCAGTCATTTCCTTTGTTGTCTTATAGTAAACAAGCATATTTAAGAAACTGTGTGGATGAAGCGATTGAAAATAAGTTGGATTATAGAACTTTATATGAGACTGATAATGCAGGTGATTTAAAAGAGTTGGTATTACAAGGTTTAGGTGTGGCATGGCTGCCTAAATTATTGGTTGAAAGAGAAATCCAAGAAAATAAATTAAAAGTACTGGACGGTAAGCAGTACTATTTATTTCAAGATGTCTATCTGGTTAAACGAGAAATGTCATTTTCAAATCGAATTAATTATATTTGGAATATTTTAATTCAGAAAAATAAATAATTGGATTTTATGAATTATTTTAGTTAATCGTTGTTAATAATAAATATGGTGATTTTATGAATAGTAAATAAAGGACTTTACTTACTATTTAAAAATCACCTTTTATTTTCTCTATAAATAGTTCTAAGTGTTATCGGCCAATTGGTTTGCGGGAGGAATGTTGTTCACCATAATACCTTCTTGCTCCGTAAGTTCATCTTTATTGCCCTCAGTACGTGCAATCACGGCAGTTGCAATACTATTTCCAATCACATTGGTTGCCGTACGGCCCATATCTAAAAACTGATCAATCGCTAAAATTAATAGAATACCGGCTTCAGGAAGTTTGAACATGGCCAGAGTGGAGGCAATCACCACAATGGATGCTCGTGAAACACCTGCAATCCCTTTACTCGTAATCATGAGGGTAAAGAGTATGAGTGCTTGCTGGGAAAAACTTAAATCAATGTTGTAGGCTTGTGCAATAAATAACATGGCAAATGCCATATACATCATCGAGCCGTCGAGGTTGAAAGAATAACCTAAAGGGAGCACGAAACTGGTAATACGTTTAGGCACACCGAATTTATCCAAAGCTTCCATGGTTTTTGGATAAGCCGATTCACTACTTGCGGTCGCAAATGCCAACATGGTGGGTTCACGCACGATTCGCATCAATCTAAAAATATCTTTTTTCAAGAAGATATAGCCGAAAGCAATCAGGAGAGTTCAAAGCACCAGTAATCCTACATAGAACTGTCCAATGAAAATACTATAATCGATAATCAGCTTAGGGCCTTGGATGGTAATCGCGGAGGCAATGGCTGCAAAAACGGCGATAGGGGCAAATGCCATGACATAATCTGTAATTCGGAACATGACCTTGCAGAGTTCATCAATTATTTTGCCAATGACGGTCACTTCACTTTGATGTTGCACATAGGCCAGTGCAGAACCAAAGAAAATTGAGAAAACCAAAATCTGTAATATCTCATTATTGGCCATGGCTTCAGCAAAACTACGCGGGAAAATATGCGTAATGAAGCTTTCTAAGCTCAGACTTGTCGCACTGACACCGATATCAACCGCTGTTTGAGGAATGGTGAGATTCATTCCAGCGCCAGGTTGGAATAAATTGGCTAAGCCCATGCCCAGTAAAAGTGAAATAAATGATGCACCAATGAACCAACTCATGGCCTTTAAGGTAATTGATCCCAGCGATGAGGATTTTCCCATCGAGACAAGACCGGAAACGATTGTTGCAAACACTAAGGGTGCAATAATCATTTTAATTAATCTTAAGAATACATCGGTCACAATTTTAAAATAGGCGGCAAGTTCTGTGGTTTGAGCAGTCGTTAAAGTGCTATGAAAAGCCCAACCAATCAGTATTCCAGAGATCATGGCAATCAGAATATATTTCAGTAGTTTCTTCTGCTTCATACTTATCGTTCCTTCTTTTAATCTTCTTTTCATCAACTTTTGGCCTGATGTAGCAAGGCATTGATGACATTCCATGTTGATCAATTTATAGAGGCATTGCTTTAGATATTGAGTGCTAAATCGTCGATTGGGGATTTAGCTGTGGCAAGTGTTACTTTTTTAAAAAAAAAACGACAATGCAATTTTTAATTCAGTTATGCAAAAAATGCATGAGATGATTCTTTAGTTTTACTTGATATAGGTGAGCTGTTCTTGAGATTAAGACTGAATATTTATTTTTTTATTCTGATTGATGAGAGGGAATATACTAAATTTCCTGACTCTGTGAGGAAGAGCCAAGGTCTGAAAGCGAAGCCAAAATTAATGAATACAAGAACTCAAAACCAAGCTTGCACTCATCATTTTTCCACAGACAAAACCATTGAATTGCCTGTTTTATCTAATATTTTAATAATCAGATCATGACTTTAAGCTACTGATATAAATAGATAATTAAAAAAGAGATGTATCGTGTTGATGACGTTGATTTAGCAATATCATGACTTTTCACAGCTCACGTACGAGGGCTTGATGTTTTCATTCTTTCATTTCGTACATCCACAAAAAATTATCCACGCACAATTCATTGTTAAAGCGACAGAATTTCCAAACATGAATTTAGTTCACTTTGGTGTGAGATTAAATCATTTTTATTCATGTGATCATTCAGGTATAAATTAAACCACGCTCTTAACGATAGATCATATTCATCGTTGCTTCTTAGCCTGATGTTCAGAAAAGCTGAAAAGGCTGGAAAGACGATTTGCTAGAAAGATCCAAGAAGAAAATTGGACCCTCTAGAAAGAGCATGAAAGAAATTCAGTTTTATCGCAGAAATATAGGGTAACAGATTGCCATGAGTACAGAGTTTGCATGTTCAATTAAACGCATTCGTTTTGATGAAAACTATCAACCAGCAGATAACACACGTCTAACGACGAACTTTGCTAACTTGGCGCGCGGTGAAAGTCGTGAGCAGAACCTACGTAATACACTTCGTATGATCAATAATCGTTTCAATGCCTTAGCACAAACAGATAACCCGAATGGTGATCGTTATTCGCTTGAAATCGATATTATTTCTGCAAATTTAGACATTGAAGGGAATGGTCAAACTTTCCCAATTATTGAAATGCTGAAAAGCACGATTAATGATCATCATACCCATCAGCGTATTGAAGGCATGATTGGCAATAGCTTCTCGTCTTATGTACGTGACTACGATTTTAGCGTGGTGCTGAAAGAACATAATAAAGAGAATTCGACGTCGTATGCACCTGAAGGTTTTGGTGATCTACATGGCAAACTGTATCAATACTTGGTGAACTCAGAGACTTTTAAAGCAGAGTTTAATCAACAGCCTGTGATTTGTTTGAGTGTTTCAACAGCGAAGAAGTATCACCGTACTACCAATGAGCATCCTGTGTTAGGCGTTGAGTATAAACAAGATGAATATTCACGTACCGATGAGTATTTCCATAAAATGGGCTTACAGGTTCGCTTCTTTATGCCGAAAGGGAGCGCTGCACCTTTAGCATTCTATTTTGCGGGTGATTTACTGCGTGATTACACCGATCTTGAATTGATCAGTGTGATTAGCACCATGGAAACCTTCCAAAAGATTTATCGCCCTGAAATTTACAATGCAAATTCATCAGCGGCGCAAGTCTATCAAGCGAGTCTAGAATACCCAGATTACTCATTAACGCGAATCGTCTATGACCGTGTTGAACGTGGTCAGCTCGCGGTCAAGCAAGGTAAATGGACGGAAGAGAACTTTATTAAGCCTTATCAAAACATCCTTGAGCAATGGGCTGCGAATTATACCGTAGACAGCAACGCTGCTTAATTTAACTGAAATAGAATATTGAAATAGAGATTTAAAATGGCCATTTTATTACCAACATCAACTGCGGGCAGTTTACCGAAACCTTCTTGGCTTGCTGAGCCTGAAAAACTTTGGTCACCTTGGAAACTCGAAGGTGAGGCATTACTCGAAGCAAAACAAGATGCCTTACGTTTGTCATTGCAAGAACAACAACATGCTGGGATTGATATCGTTAGTGATGGCGAACAAACCCGCCAACATTTTGTCACCACCTTTATTGAACATCTGGATGGCGTTGATTTTGAGAAACGCGAAACGGTTCGTATCCGTAATCGTTATGATGCGAGTGTACCCTCAGTAGTCGGTGCAGTAAGCCGTCAAAAGCCTGTTTTTGTTGAAGATGCTAAGTTTTTACGTAGCCAAACAAATCAGCCGATTAAGTGGGCGTTGCCGGGTCCGATGACCATGATTGATACGCTGTATGATGGTCATTACAAAAGCCGTGAAAAACTGGCTTGGGAATTTGCCAAAATTTTGAATCAAGAAGCGCGTGAGTTAGAAGCTGCTGGCGTGGACATCATTCAGTTCGATGAACCTGCATTTAATGTGTTCTTTGATGAAGTGAATGACTGGGGTGTTGCAACGCTTGAACGAGCACTTGAAGGTCTGAAATGTGAAACTGCGGTTCATATTTGCTATGGCTATGGCATCAAAGCCAATACCGATTGGAAAAAGACCTTGGGTTCAGAGTGGCGTCAATATGAAGAGGCTTTTCCTAAATTACAGAAATCCAAGATCGATATTATCTCACTCGAATGTCAAAACTCGCGTGTACCAATGGATCTGATTGAGCTGATTCGTGGTAAAAAAGTCATGGTCGGTGCGATTGATGTGGCAACCAACACCGTTGAAACACCTGAAGAAGTTGCGAATACACTACGTAAAGCACTTCAGTTTGTAGATGCAGATAAACTTTATCCTTCGACCAACTGTGGCATGGCACCTTTAGCACGTGAAGTCGCACGTGGTAAGCTGAATGCGTTAAGCGCAGGTGCAGAAATTATTCGACAAGAACTTTCGGCTTCATACGCAGCAAGCGCGTGATGTGAAAGGGCTACCCGTTTGATAAAATGGGTAGCTTTTATCTGAGTACAAGCATGTGTCCGTTACTGAGGAATAAAATGATGATTGAAGCAACAGACTTTAGAGATGCAATGTCTTTGTTAACCAGTGCAGTCAGTGTCGTAACTACGGCAGGCATGGCTGATCGTCATGGATTCACAGCATCTGCCGTATGCAGTGTGACGGATACACCACCGACATTATTGGTCTGCATGAATAAAGCATCGCGTTCACATGCACATTTTGTCGACAATAAAATTTTATCGGTGAATGTGTTAGGTGCACAACATCAGCATATTTCGAATGTCTTTGCATCTAAAATGACGTCTGAAGAGCGTTTTAAACATGGTGTTTGGACAGAGCTAGAAACGGGCGCGCCTGTTTTAAAGGATGCTTTAGTCAATTTTGACTGTGAAATTGATGACATTCAAGAAGTGGGAACACATACGGTTTTTATGTGCCGTATTGTCGCGATTCAACAAAGCCAGCATGAGCAAAGTTTGGTTTATTTCAATCGTGCTTATCATCAAGTTGGGCAGACGGAAACGGCTTAAATTCACTTTGAATTGAACATCAAAGCTTTGAAATGACCTTCCAAATCATAGATTTTCCTCGGCTTGACTCTGGATTTGACTGTATTGAGCTCATTTGAAAAATCGAAAGGTTTTCATTTAGACCACAAAATGGTGAAAATCGGGCAACAGCGTGAGGGGAAATATTGAATCTAAAAATCCGATAAAAATAATAAAAACTTACTGTTTTACCAATTTTAGATTTGTGCGTATTCTCGCTGTATCACTTAAGCAATCTCACAAATCTTTTGAGGACGAATACATGAGTTTAATCAATACTGAAGTTAAGGCGTTTAATGCAACTGCTTACCAAAATGGTGAATTCATTGAGTTGTCTGAGCAAAACTTGAAAGGCAAATGGTCTGTCGTATTTTTTTATCCTGCTGATTTCACTTTTGTGTGTCCAACAGAATTGGGTGACTTAGCCGATCACTATGCTGAATTTCAAAAACTCGGTGTAGAAATTTACGGCGTATCGACCGATACCCACTTTACCCATAAAGCATGGCACGACACTTCAGATGTGATTGGTAAAATTCAGTATCCATTGATTGGCGATCCAACCTGGACTTTGTCTAAAAACTTTGATGTGCTGATTGAAACTGAAGGTCTAGCAGATCGAGGTACTTTTGTGATTGATCCTGAAGGTAAAATCCAAATTATTGAAATTAATGCTGGCGGTATTGGTCGCGATGCGTCTGAACTATTACGCAAAGTGAAAGCAGCACAATATGTGCATGCGCACCCAGGCGAAGTATGTCCTGCAAAATGGAAAGAAGGTGAAGCAACGCTTGCGCCGTCAATCGACTTGGTTGGTAAAATCTAAGCTGACCTCGATAGTTGCATTGTGCTGAGTCATGAGCATGATGCCTGTACAAAATCAGCCCAAGTGGCTGATTTTTTATGCGGGTTCTTTTAGCTTTTACAGATGGTAACCCTTGCTGGTGCTGGCAAAGTCTCTTAAACCCTGAATCAAATGCTCAATCAGTTTTTCCATGACCAAACGTTGTCCTTTACGTGAAGCATAGACCAACTGTACGGTTCCAATATTGGAACACCAGTCGGGCAAAATGTGAATCAGGCGACCTGAAGCAATATCTGCCTCTACCGTTAAGTAAGGCAGGTTGGCAATGCCGAGTCCATCCAGAGCCGAGTAATACACGCCTGCGACATCATTACTTTTGACCCGTGGTTCTAAAGGAATCACGATCTGTTCATCACTCTGGGTATGATGCAATAACCATTGATAATCAGACTTTTGTACCCCCAGTGCGAGCGTTGGAAAATCATTCAGCTCGGTGGCAAATTGAATTTCACGGTCCTGTAACAGATCAGGACTGGCCACCAAACAATGCGTGGTTTTGACCACATCACGGACCACAATGCTCGAGTCTTCATTGGCACTAAAATTGGTCCGAATGGCAAGGTCAATGTCATCATGCAAGACATCGACACGACGGCTGGTCAGTTCCATTTCCACTTGGACTTTGGGATATTGTTTTAAAAAATGATTGAGTAAGCTTCGTACTTGATAGCGCATCATCACAGAAGGGCAGCTGATCTTGATTAAACCTTGCGGTTCACTTTTCTGTTTCAGTAAAACATTGTGCGCACTTTCGACTTGCTGAATGATTTGACGACATTCTTCAAATAGCTCTTGGCCCAAAGGGGTGACTTTAAAATGTCGTGTTGAACGCTGAATTAAGGTCACGTTGTATTTGGCTTCAAGGTCTAAAATACGGCGACTAAGCTTAGACTTGGTGATGTTCGAGGCATCACTTGCA
Source organism: Acinetobacter sp. SwsAc2 (assembly GCF_013391465.1). NCBI lineage: Bacteria > Pseudomonadati > Pseudomonadota > Gammaproteobacteria > Moraxellales > Moraxellaceae > Acinetobacter > Acinetobacter sp. SwsAc2. The sequence continues at coordinate 166,167 of NZ_JACBEZ010000001.1, forward strand.
GCACTGAAACCGCCGTGTTTGACCACAAGATAAAAATAATAATAGTCGTCAAATGAATGCATGATGGGTTCAAGCCTGTATTGATTTGTGACCGAAGGCAGTCTGCGATGGATGATCTGATACTGTATCATTGCTAACGATTGCACACGACAAAAAAGCGATCCGAAGATCGCTTTTACTGAGGTCTGATTATTTCTGCGCTGTATTTTTGCTATAGCTTTGAATCAGGTTTTTATAGTCTGGAATATGCGCTGCAAAGAGTGAACCGAGGCCTTCAATATCATTACGCCAGTCGCGGTGTAATTCGCAAGCTGCACCAAACCATGACATCAGCTGTGCGCCTGCCTGAGACATGCGATCCCATGCTGCATCACGTGTGATGGGGTTAAAGGTTCCCGATGCATCGGTAATCACAAAGACGTCAAACTCTTCTTCCAGTGCTGACAGTGCAGGGAAGGCCACGCAGACTTCAGTTACCACACCCGCAATAATCAATTGTTTTTTACCTGTAGCTTTTACGGCTTGAACAAAGTCTTCATTGTCCCATGCATTGATTTGCCCGGGGCGTGCAATATAGGGTGCATCGGGAAACATTTCGACCAATTCAGGGACCAAAGGACCGTTTGGACCCTCTTCAAAACTGGTGGTCAGAATGGTGGGAAGATTAAAATATTTCGCGGCAGCAGCCAGTGCCAGCACATTGTTTTTAAATTTGTCTGGGTCAATGTCACGGACCAATGAAAGGAGACCCGCTTGGTGGTCAACCAAAAGAACCGCTGCATTATCTTTGTCTAAGCGAATATAAGGTTTCGCCATTTTTCTGTCCTCGTTGTGATTATCAGTCGAGTCTCAAGGCAATCAGTAAGAAGGTTAGTGCCTTGAGCTTGAACATCATCATAGGTAGGAAAATGAGACAATAAAATAAGCCAAATGAGATGCTTAATCTTGAAAATAGGAAAATTTGAGCAAAAATATGCCATAAAAATAAAGAATGGCTTTGTTTTTAAATTGGTTTTTATGCAGGTGAGATGATTCTAACGAGATTGTCCTATCTGTGTGATTGTGTGTACTAGTGCAGTGCTATAAGAGGGCTGAGGAAAGGGGTAGTATAGATTGCATATTCATCCTATCGATATAGGAGTTCCAAGATGAAAAAAGTAATCGGTGTTTATCGTAATCAAGACATGCATTGGGTTGGTGATGGTTTTCCTGTCAAAAACCTCTTTTCATATGACCGCTTAGGACAAGCGATTAGTCCGTTTCTACTTTTGGACTATGCAGCACCTTACAAATTTGATCCAACCACATCGCAACGTGGTGTGGGTTCACACCCGCATCGTGGCTTTGAAACGGTTACCATCGCCTATAGCGGTGAAGTGACACACAAAGACTCTAGCAGCGGCGGTGGGACCATCAATACTGGCGATGTACAGTGGATGACTGCGGGTTCAGGTGTGGTGCATGAAGAGTTTCATTCTCCAGCCTTTGCTGAGCATGGTGGCTTGTTTGAAATGGTGCAACTTTGGGTGAATTTACCAGCCAAAGATAAAATGACCACACCGCGTTATCAAGCCTTGACCGTGGCGGATATCCCGCGCATCGAAATGGATGACAATGCTGGACATCTACGTGTGATTGCGGGTGAGTTTGGTGGTCATCATGGCCCTGCTCAAACGTATAGTCCCGTCAATGTTTGGGATGGTGAATTAAAAGCAGAGTACGAAACTTTTATCCATGTGCCCGTCACGCATAACACGATTGTGGTGGTGCTCAGTGGTGAAGTGCTGATTAATGGCACGCAAAAAGTGGTGGATAGTTCCATTGTGATGTTTGCTCAAGATGGCGAAGCTGCAATTCAACTACAAGCGCTGCAAGACACTAAGTTCTTGGTGTTGACCGGTGAACCACTGAATGAACCGATTCAAGGTTATGGTCCATTTGTGATGAATAGCAAAGCGGAAATTGTGCAAGCTTTTGACGATTTTAATCGTGGCAAGTTTGGTGAAATCCCTGTTGCTGTGGTGGACTAAAATCTTGTCGCTAAAAAGAAGAAATCCCTACTCGGTCAAGGGTAGGGATTTTTTAGGCGCTGTAGTCTTCTTGTTTTGCATAGTTGGTCATGAATTATTATGTGATGTAGTTGTCGTTTTTATGCGGGGCGTATCTTAGCGCCTTTTCGCTGGTTTGTAAAACAGATGTTATAAAAATAGTTAATTTATATACTTTGTTTTTAAACAATTTATATTTTTATTTAAAATAAATTGTATAAAAAACCTGTGCTTATTTAAGTGATTTTTTAGTGTAATGAAATGTAATTTAAGCAGATATCGTTCTACTGGTGCGGCACATGAAAAAATGTGATTCTGGTATTTTTTAATAGCCCTATTTTTTCGACATTGGGTCATAATTTCAGTCAATATAAGTCAGACTGACGGATCATAATTTTGGATATTGCAGTTATTGGTAGCGGCATGGCCGGTCTTGCTACCGCAAGAATTCTAAAGGATGCTGGGCATAATATTACTATTTTCGAAGCACTGACTGGGCGAGGAATGGATAGCCACAGTACAGAGTTTGAAGGTGGTCTGATTGATGCTCCGTTACGTGTCATGAACCCACACTTATGGAAAAACACCTTAAGTCTTGCGACTTATTTAGGCATCAAAACGTATCCAGTACGCACTTACATGGCATGTAGTTGGTTGTTTGAAGACCGTACAGAAACATGGTTAACCACTACCCGTAGCCGCATTGGCAATTTCCCGATTATCAATAACCGTAAAGGCCTACAGCAGTATGGATGGCGCTTGGTTAAAGGTATGTTGCAGCTTAAAACCGCGATTGCTAAATTCTTCAAATCTAAAGATCAAGACATTACCTTGGCTGAATTTATCAACCAGCATGACATTGAAGAAGTGTTTTGGCATGGCGCAGTCATGCCTGTGCTTTACACCATCTGTACCTGTAATCCAAAAACCATCGGCGAATGGCCAGCGAAACCGCTGCTGATCTTTTTACGTCAGTTGACGGATGGCGATGCTTTATTGCGTATACAAGGTGGAACACCTGCCTTAGTCGATAAATTGATTGAAAACATCAATATCCAAAGCGGATCTGCTATTAGCAAAGTCACTGAACAAGGTGACAAAGTTTTGGTTGAAAATAATAAGGGCGAACAGCAATTGTTTGACCGTGTGGTGGTGGCAACGCCAACCACAAAAATTGAAGAGTTTTTAGATCCTGTTCAGTTTGCAGATGATATTGCGCTGTTAAAGCAGTTCCGTTTTGAGCAAGGTCAGCTGGTGATCCATACTGATCCTTCCGTGATGCCGCCTAAGCGTAAAGACTGGTCGGTGCTGAGCTATATGATGGACCGTAAGTTTACCCGTCAACAGTTCACGGTTTGGCTTAATTCAGTCGAACCAAGTTTGGTCGGTAAAAACGCTGTGTTCCAAACGTGGCAGCCTGTGACCGAGATTGACCCGAAAAAAGTGATTTCAACTGTAACTTTGACCCGTGCGGTGGTGGACTCGCAAACTGTGGCTTTGAATAAAGAGTTACAACAACGCCATAAAAGTGCTAACCGAAAAGTCTTCTTCTGTGGTTCATGGTCGTGCGATGGTCTGCCTATTTTAGAGTCTGCCGTAACTTCAGCAATGCATATTGCAGAAATTTTCGGTGCACCATTGCCGTTTGTTGGATTAAAACCTAAAGTTGAGGTTGCCCCACAACTCGGCTACTAAAGCATGAAATGGCTCCAAACCTTACAGCGACATCTGCCCAAACATAAATATGCAATTGATGCAAAACAATTGGGAGATCACGCTGTATTGGCTTGGAGCAATCTTGGCTATTGGGATGATGCAAGGTCATCCTATCCTGAGGCTTGCCAAACACTAGCCATACACCTTGCTGATCGATTACAGCTAAAATCAAATGACCGTGTTCTAGACTTGGGCTGTGGACAGGGTGCGAGTCTATTGCTGTGGCAGCAGCATTACCATGTTCAGCAACTTTGTGCGGTTGAGTTACAAGCCGAATGTGTTCAGCACATACAACACACTTTAAATTCAAAGATACACATCATTCAAACGTCATTTTTAAATTTAAATTCAAAGCTATTTTCAGCACCTTTTAATGTGGTGTTGTGCCTCGATGCCGCTTATCACAGTGATGTAAATTCATTTCTAAGATCAACCCATTCTGTTTTAAATTCAAAAGGGCGCATCGGTTTTCACTATCTGATGTTGAGTGATGCATTTTTGAATTTAAATCGTTTTGAGAAGCTTCAACTGAAAATGCTGTTAAAAGCAGCCGATGTTCATTTGGAACATCTTCAGTTAGAGACGAATTTAAAGCATTCGATAGAAGCACAAGGCTATCAGCAGGTTGCTATTGAAGATTTATCAGATGCAGTTTTGGCGGGGTTTTCTCGTTATTATCATGTGCATTTAATCCAACAGGCCGCTCAAAATTTGGATTATTTCAAAATTAAAATGACGGCTAAGCTTTGCCAAAAATTATTTGAACAGGGCATTGTGCGCTATGTTCAAATTACAGCAGTTAAAGACATTTAAAATGAAATAAAAAACCAAAGGGCCAGAAACAACAAAGCCTCACTAAAAAGCGAGGCTAAGTATAAAATGGTGCCGGCACACGGATTCGAACTGTGGACCTACTGATTACAAGTCAGTTGCTCTACCAACTGAGCTATGCCGGCAACGTGGTGAGAATAATAGCGGATTTTCTTGAAAACGCAAGCCAAAAAGTGAGCGATTGAAATGCGCAAGATTTTTTGTGCAAACTTCACCCACCAAGGGGTGGGTGAAAGCTAAGAATAAAATTTGGGTGGCTGTGATGAAACTGTTTTTAAATAGGGTTAAGTGAAAACATGGAACTTATTTGCTTCTTAAAATTTGATCGAGGTCTTGGGCACATTCTTCCAATGTAAAAGCCATGTCGAGTTGCATTTGAGGTTTGAGTTCATTGGCCAGCGTTCTCCATTGTTCAATCAGACGAATTGCTTTTTGAATTTTATGTTTGTTGACATCCTTTGCAAGGGTTGGGGTATAACCGCCTCGTTTAGCGTTTTTAATTTGTTTGACATAATTGGTGCTGTTATTCATTCTGACTCCCGAATAGCAGTTTTATTGGTCAATTTTGTGTTTCGCTAGTTATATACCGCAAATGAATTGTGCTTCATAAACATTGCATCTAGATGATCATTGATGATTTATTTTAACCTCCCTTAGAAATTGTTTTAGCTCAAGTTTGAATCAGGTTCAAGCGTTTATTTTTGAATAAATATTTCACTTTGTGGTGCAAATTATCCTATTGGGTGAAGAGTCATTTTTATAAAGCAGACTTTGTGCCAAGTCTAAATAAGAATGTTCAGCATAAAAAAAGACCTTAATCTTTCGATTAAGGTCTTTAAAATTTTGGCGGTGAGAGAGGGATTCGAACCCTCGATACGCGCAAACGTATACACACTTTCCAGGCGTGCTCCTTCAGCCACTCGGACACCTCACCATGGCGGAGGATAATATCGAAAAACATAGCCATCGACAAGGTGAAACAATTGATTTAGAGAAAAACTTTTAGCGTGATGATATGATTCGCAAAAATACTGTCTAAATTGAAGACACCCTATGCAAAGTACTGCAAAAAAAGCCGCATTGCCCGCAATCACCTTAGCCGCCCTTGGGGTCGTGTTTGGAGATATTGGAACCAGTCCACTTTATGCACTGCGCCAATGTTTTTTAACAGCCCATCTAGCGATATCAGAAGCGTCAGTTTTAGGCATTTTGTCCCTCATTTTTTGGTGCATGATGCTAACGGTGAGTTTTAAATACGTTACGATTATTATGCGAGCAGACAATAACGGTGAGGGCGGAATTATGTCCTTACTGGCACTAAATCTGCGAACCACCTTAATTAGTGATAACAAGAAAATTTATCTTATTGCTCTGGGATTTATTGGTGCATCACTGTTTTTTGGTGATGGAATTATTACTCCTGCAATTTCGGTTCTTTCTGCAATAGAAGGTCTCAGTATTGCTACGCCTATTTTTAATCAGTGGTTAGAGCCCTTATCCATAGGAATTATCACTGGCTTATTTTTGGTACAGCGCCATGGGACAGGGACAATGGGGAAATTCTTTGGGCCATTAACCCTACTGTGGTTCTTAGCGATTGGTGCTTTAGGGCTGTGGAGTATTTTTCAGACCCCTCATGTATTATTGATGGTTAATCCGTACTGGGCATTGAGTTTTGTCTTTAATCAACCCTATGTGGCTTTTCTGACTATGGGTGCCGTGATTTTGACTATGACGGGCGGCGAAGCACTTTACGCTGATATGGGACATTTTGGTCGTCTTCCGATTCGTTTAGCTTGGTTTATTATTGTATTACCATGTTTGTTATTGAATTATGCAGGGCAAGGAGCATTGTTATTGCGTGACGCGGATGCACTCGCGAATCCTTTTTATATGCTTATTCCAGAATGGGCACTATTTCCAATGATTGGTTTGGCGACAGCAGCAGCAGTTATCGCATCTCAGGCGGTTATTACGGGCGTATTTTCTATGGTTAATCAAGCCATTCAATTACGTTATTTACCTCGTTTGGCAGTGCGACATACTTCAGAGGTAGAGCGCGGTCAAATTTATTTGCCATTTATTAATTGGGCGCTGTATATCTCTGTACTGATCTTAATTTTATTGTTTGAGAATAGTGAGAATTTGGCTAGTGCTTATGGGGTTGCGGTCACCATGACTATGTTGTGTGGCACTATTTTAATCTCTATTTTGGCCTATGGGTTGTGGCGTTGGCCAATGTGGAAAGTTGCATTATTCGCCGTGCCATTTTTGTTACTTGATACAGTTTTTGTTGCCTCGACTTCGCTTAAAATTTTATCAGGTGGATGGGTTCCAATTTTAATTGGTGCAGTGCTGTATACTATTTTAATGACATGGAAAGATGGTCGTGCATTAGTGTTGAAGCGTCTTGAAAAGGATTCATTGCCAATAGACCTATTTATTAAAAGCATTAGTATGGGTAGTGAAACTAAGTTCGTTCCAGGTGATGCAGTCTTTTTGACTGGTACACCAAATATTGTGCCACACGCAATGCTTCACAATATTAAGCACAACAAAGTCCTGCATGAACGCAACATCATGGTAACGGTTATTACACGCGATATTCCTTTTGTTTCGTCACAAGAACGCAGTAGTGTTGAAAAACTGGATGTCCGTTTTTATCGTATTACTTTGTATTATGGTTTTAAAGATCAGCCAAATATTCCGCAAGCATTGGAAATGGCCTATGCTGAACTTGGTTTTGAATATGATCTAATGCAAATTAGTTTTTTCATCTCGCGTGAACGGATTATCAGTACTGTAGGGGATGGTATGGCGCCGTGGCGTGAAAAGCTCTTTATCTCAATGCAACGGAATACCAGTCCTGTGAGCGACTTCTATCAAATTCCAACCAATCGCGTGGTTGAGCTGGGTAGTCAGATCCAGATTTAAACTTCAATAAAAACCAGCATATATGCTGGTTTTTTTGGAGGATAAATCAGTTGAAGTCTTAGTTCATTGGATCATTTTCAGGTGCTTCAGGCATCGCTTGGACAGGTTGTTCTGCTGAAGCGTCAGGAAGTGCTTGAGCAGGGGCATCTGGTAATGGCAGTGAATCAGGATCAACCGCATTGACAGGTGCCTCTGCTGATGAATCTAATGGCGGTGCAGCAGCTGGGGCAGCATTCATGTCTGTATTTACCGTGGGTGCGACAGCATCATTTAATGCCGCTTCAGCTTGTTGTGCTGAGAGTTCTGCATTCGGTGCTAGTGGATGTTGCTCTGTTGGAGTCGCAGCGACTTGTTGTTGCACTGTGGTGTCAGGTGCGGCCTGTTGAACAGGGGCTTCACTCTGTGGTGCGGTTGGCATCACTGCTTGGTCATTGGGTACACCTTGGCTCGCTGGGCTGATAGGTGCTGCATTTGGATCAAGCAATTTAATTTGCCCTGAGCTTACGAGTTCTTGAATAGAACCCGGTTGACCATTAACAGTAGTTGTGACTTTGGCTTGAGAGAGACTTTCTAAGGTGTCACCCGGTTGGATAGGTGGCTCGGCGAAGGCTGAAGCACTTATCACTGTGCCGATTAAACCAAGAGAAGCTAAAATCTTAGAATGCATAAGAACTCCGTAAATTGCATGTATTATTTCGTTCGATTCATTTTTACCTTGGCATATTTTTTGAAGCGACAGCAATCAAAGATACGCAATCGCATCACGTTGCCGTAGAAAAACTCTACAAAAAAGACATTTTGTTACATGCAAAATCATCTAAATATGGCGTTTTGTTTAATTGTTATGCGAATAGAACTCGAGCGATATACTTCGTATACGCTGATTGTTAAGCTCGTGAAAAACCGATGTTTATTGTAGTTGTGATGGCGAAGAAGAAAAGTAGTTCAGGTAAGTCAGTCTTTAACATGTTTAATCAAAATGGCCTGAAAGTGATTTTAGGATTGGTGGCAACGGGAAGTTTTGCGATTGCCTTTGGTCAAGAAAAAATTCAGCAATACGTGTCTTTAAGCCCAAGCTCAAATTCAGCCTGTTTAGAACAATTTTATCGGGAAATTCCGCCTTATTTACTCAAAGAAAGTTTAAGTAAACACAGCTATGCACTGTGCTTTAACGGTTTTAATGTGATGTATTCGGGCGTTTCGAAAACACCTCTCTGGGTTGCAGAGGCCCTGACGCCGCAGCGCCTGAGCCAAAAAATTCCACGTGAAGATAGTTTTCACGAAGAAAATAATGTTGCAACCGAACATCGAGCGACATTGTCGGACTACCGTGGTTCAGGCTATGACCGTGGACATATGGCACCGAATGCTGATATGCCCAACAAAGCCGCACAATTCGACAGTTTTTCTTTGGCCAATATGGTGCCACAGGCCCCTAAAAATAATCAGCAAGTGTGGCGTGAATTGGAAGAAGCCACACGGGCACTTGTGACCAAGCAAAAGCTGGATGTTTTTGTGGTAACTGGGCCTGTATTTCAGGGCAAAAAGCTCAAGACCATTGGTCAGGGAGTGATTGTTCCGAGTGCGGTTTACAAAGCGGTCTATATGCCAAAAACAGGTGCAATCGGCGCTTATTACGCACCGAATGATAATTCACAGCAGGTAAGAATTGTCAGTGTCTGCTATTTGGAAGAGCAGTTGGGTGTGAATTTATTTCCGCAACTGACAGAAGAGCAAAAACGTAATACTTATAAACTACCATTGACAGCAACGGCGGTAAAAGCCAATAGTGCAATTCAGTATTCACATTGGGATGCGGAAAGTCAGTGTGCAGAAGAGGTTTCATCCGAGCAGCTCAAAGCCTTACAAAAAAACTTTAAATCGGGCTCTACTCAGTCGAGTAGTGGTAGCACCATCACAAAGGGCACGGGTATTGATGCGGCGGATCAAGATGTGATTGTGAAACAATTGGTCGACGTCTTATTGCAATATATTTTGCAGCTGTTACGTTAAAGTTCTAGGCAGTTGGATGTATAGTATTCGACTTCAGTACCCAATGCCTGAAGAATAAATACGAGTAAAAATAAAATGTTTAAACCTTTTGTACAAGGCAACGAGTCCCATGCCATTCATGATTTGACCCTTGAAAATGACACGGACTGCGTCAGTATTTATGGCAATTTACAACTCACCAAAGACCAAGCTGGCCTAGCTGCGGCCAAAGCATTGCAGGCGTATCTGAATGCCATTGTGCAACAGCTTGAAAGTGAAGCTCAGCTTCCTGAGAAAATTGAACGTCCGCAGTCGGATGAAATTGACAATCCATTTTTATAACATAAGTCTATCTATGTTCCATGTGGAACAATAACAAAGCCTACAGATTGTAGGCTTTGTTATTAATGGAGAGAGAAAAAATTAATCCTCGTCAGAGATATGTCCAAGTGCAAAGGCACCCGTTAAAACGGTTAAACCAAAGGCAAGTGCAACGCCAAGAAAGCCGATGCCCAACTCGGGAAAAGCTGCTGCAAAAATGGCACTGCCACAGCCTCCGAAGACCAACCAAAAGGTTCCGATGAATTCAGCAAGATATTTATTCATAATGCACTTTTTGTAGTTATTGATGTTTTATTCGCGTAGAACTTTATATTTAACGAGAAATGCTCGTTTTTTTAATCAATTTAACAAAAAAAGCATGACATCCTGATGACGTGGATCAAACAGATCCGATTTTAGTGAAAATGCTGGATACGCCACTGCTGAGGTGTGACTTGGGTCCAGTGTTTAAAGGCACGTTGAAAAGCACTTTGTTCAGAGTAACTCAGCAACAGTGCAATTTCCTGTAAGCTGAGGTGTGGATCTCTTAAGTATTGCTCCGCCAAGATGCGTCGGACTTCTTGCATCCGCTGTTGGTAGGTCGTGCCTTGTTGTTGTAAGTAACGTTGCAGCTGTCGGACTGAAAAATTCAGTTGCCGAGCAATATGTTCAATTTGATATTGGTTTTTTTGTAGCCCCGTTAAAATCGCATGCTGTAAGCGCTGGTCGATGTGGGTGGAGTTGGGAAGTTTTTCCAGCAATGCTTCGGCTTGTTGTAAGAGCAGTTTTTGCAGGGTTTGATCACCTTGCTGAAAGGGCATGGATAATTCGCTTAGGGGAATCATCATCATAGGTCGGCTTTGAGAGAAGCGAACTTTACAATTAAAGTACTGCTCATACAGTGCCGTATTTTTCGGGGCAGGGTGAGTAAAATGAACCTCGCTGAGCTGGATGTCATCATGGGCGACAAAGTGCTTCATAAACTGAATGATCAGCGCCATTGCCACTTCATTGCTGAGTTGTGTGGTGAGTTCAATCGGCATCTCCACCCAACCAAAGCATAGATTTTCACCTTCAACTGCAACATATAGTGAGCTGCCATCATAAATGAGACGGTGAAAGTCATGATAACGGGTGAGCGCTTCGCCTAAATTTTCGCAGGACAGTGCAATATAGCCCAAAATGCCTAAATGTTTGGGCTGTACATACTTTGCAATCTCGAGTCCGAGCGCAGGGATGTGCAGATGGCTGTCAAGATCATTCAGTAACTCTAACCACAGGGCATAATCAAAACGTTCTAAGTTCTGTGCTTTTTCAAGCTGTTCAGAAATTGGGTAGCCCACGGCTTGGCAATAGGCATAGAGTAAATGTCCCAGTCCACCGTAGACAGAACCTGTGTAATCTTTGAAATGTTGCATTTATTGGCTCTATTGTTCTTGTCGTAATTTGTCAATGAATTTGAATGCTAGGGTCAATATTTAGCATAGTTTCCACATTATATTCAATCTGAATATAGGAGGAATTTGCCATGTGGAAGGGTTTTGTCGCAGGACTAGTGGTTGCCAATGCGTTTGAGTGGGTTGCGCATAAATATATTTTGCATGGAACACACCGTGCTGGAAAGCCACGCTATAGCCCTGTGCCTGACAGCATGAAATCGCATTGGGAGCATCACAGAGAAGTGCGTAAAACCACATTTCACGATCATGGTTATGTTGAAGGTTGGAGCAACTGGCGTACCAAAAATGAAATCGTGTCACTCGCTGTCGTTGCAGGTGTGTTTGGAACGTTATTTTATCCTGTCTCCAAAGGCATGACTTTGTCTGTGCTGTACAGTGCAGGAAATTATTATTATATTCACCGCCGTGCGCACTTAGAACCAGACTGGGCAATGCGTAAAATTCCTTGGCATTATGATCATCATATGAACTCCAACCAGGATGCCAACTGGTGTGTGACCAAGCCGTGGTTTGATTATATTTTAGGAACGCGGGTCATTTCCTCGCTAGATTTGCAAGAGCAAAATCCGTTGGGTATTGCTTTACCCCAAGTGGTTTCAAATAAGCTCACCCAGTGGGTCAATCAGGTCTTCCCTGCAAAATGGGTTAAGGTACCTGAAGCGATTACGCTGAACTCAGCGCAGACGACTGAAACAGTTGCAGGATAACTGAATAGGTATTTTTGTCGTGATTTGTCAATAATATTGGTATGTATTGTCAATATTTCGTCATTTGAACATTCTATAGTAAAGCTGTTGATGAGGTGAAATCATCTCATGAGCACTAGTACGTCATTTTTCATTTTCCAGTTTAACAAGACAATGTTGTAGTTATTCTAGGTTTATAGGGAGTCGCAAGACTCCCTTTTTTTATCTCAAAAATTGAGAGCATAAGTTCGATCAAGATCCAGCGAACATTCTAAGCTTTAACATTTGCTGCATAATAGAGGCGATAGTACTGTCCGACTTAGCATTAGCTCAGCTGTGCCGAAGTACAGCGTAACTGAGCCTTTTAATTCGTCTGCTTTTTAAAGTCGGTTAAAATATAGCGATCCATTTCATCGGTATAGTCCGGGGAAAACTGAAAGCAAACATGCTCGTTGATGTTTAAGGTTTTGAGATCAGGGAAGCTTTGTCTGGCACGCGGACTATTGCTAAATAAAAAAGCTTGTCGATCACTCTGAAAGTAAAACACTTTTTCAGTACTGATGTTGTGCCGTCGATAATGGGTGACCTCCGACCATTGTGTAAAAATACCACAAGCACGAATTTGATCAGGTGCAATCAGCGCTTTTTCATAATACTGTTTAAACTGATATTTGCAGAAGCTGATATAGCTAAACAGGCATAAACCAAGGAGTAGCAGTACGGCTAGCATACCGAAAGGGCGGTCAGCATATTTCTTCATCAAAAGGATGAAAACAAAACAGATCAATAGACCACAAATAAATAAGATTAGTTCTAAGTGATACATTTTTTCTCATCTTTAAAATGATAAAAAGAGTACTCGAAAGCACTCTTTTCATAGGTTTTACGGTTATGGTCTGTTTATAGACGCATTTCGATGCCTTGCTCTGCAAGGTATTTTTTCGCTTCAGGAATGGTGTGTTGTCCAAAGTGGAAAATCGAAGCAGCCAGTACAGCGTCTGCGCCACCTTTTAAAATACCATCGGCCAAGTGTTGTAAGTTACCGACACCGCCCGAAGCAATGGTTGGAATAGTCACGCGGTCATTGATTTGACGCATCAGCTCAAGGTCATAACCTGCTTTGGTGCCATCGGCATCCATCGAGGTAATTAGCAGTTCACCTGCACCAAAGTCGGCCATTTTCACGGACCATTCAATCGCATCAATACCCGTTGGTTTACGGCCGCCATGGGTAAAAATTTCCCATTTATTCTCGCCCGTTTTTTTTGCGTCAATGGCAACCACAATACATTGTGCGCCAAAGCGCTGGGATGCTTCTTGTACAAATTCTGGGTTAAACACCGCTGCTGAGTTAATGCTAACTTTGTCCGCGCCAGCATTGAGTAAGAGGCGAATGTCTTCAACTTTGCGAACGCCACCACCGACGGTTAAGGGAACAAAAACCGTTTCAGCCATACGTTCAACAGTACGATAAGTCGTGTCACGACCATTCGAAGTTGCGGTAATGTCTAAGAAGGTAATTTCATCAGCACCTTGTTCGTTATATCGACGTGCTACTTCTACTGGGTCACCTGCATCACGAATATCAAGGAATTGAACACCTTTCACTACACGACCGTTGTCTACGTCGAGGCAAGGAATAATACGTTTAGCTAGCATAATTTTTTCCAAAAATAACAGCCGATTATGAAACTTCGCGACTTAGATGCTACACCTTAATAGTCGGAGCGGGTATTCTATCAAACTTATGTAAGTTTTTTTGCAGGTTTTATATGTCGGTTTATACCACTTTGACTTTACAGGAAGTTCAGGCGTTTGCAGCACCTTATGGACTTGAGGTAATCGATCTGATCCCAATTCAAGGCGGTATTCAAAATACGAACTATTTTATTGTGTGTGAAAATGCTGTGCAGTATGTATTGACTGTATTTGAAGAAATGGATGAACAGGGCGCAGGCGAGTTGGTTCCTGTGCTTGAGCATTTAGGTCAGGCTGGTTTAGCGGTTCCTGTACCTTTAAGTCATTCAGGCAAAGCCATTCATAGTTTAAAAGATAAACCTGCACAAATTGCCCCACGGATGATGGGCAAACATCCCATGCCTGCGACCCTTGAGCAAGCCGAGGCGATTGCGGTTGCACAAGCACAAATGCACGTCGCACTGCAAAATTTTCCACTGGAGCGTGCAGAATACCGTGACCATGACTACTGGCTTGCTGTAGCGTTACAAATGAAACCGACATTAAGTGAGGCGGATCAAGCACTACTCAATAAGTTGTTGGGGTTATATGATGCATTATCGGCGGTTTATCCGAATCGTCCAAAGGGCTTTATCCACTCGGATTTATTCCGTGACAACACTTTGTTTGAGGACAATCAGCTCAAAGGCATTTTAGACTTTTATGAACTGAATAAAGATGAGTTCTTGTTTGATATTGCGATTACGCTAAATGACTTCTGTACCGAATATCCAAGTGTGCATTTAAATGAAGACAAGGCCATCGCATTCTTAAACGCCTATGAAAGCATTCGTCCTTTGACGACTGATGAAAAATCTTGCTTAGAGTTGTATCTTGCAATGGCCGCTGCGCGTTTTTGGATGATGCGTTTACAAGTGGCACAAAAAAATGCAGAACAAGGCCGTACTGGGGATGACATTTTGCAGAAAAATCCTGCCGAAATGCGTAATATGGTGATTGACCGCTTAAAGTTTGTAACTGCTTAAATAGGAAAGAAAAATGCGTGACCAAGGACGACTCGTTGAATGGTTTGATGAAAAAGGCTATGGCTTTATTCAGCCCAACGATGACAGCAAAGATCGCGTGTTTTTACATATCAAGGACTTTGCACGGCAAGGTCCTCGTCCTATTTTAGGCTGTGCGTTGGAATACAACGTGCTTGTGGATGCGCAAGGGCGTTATCGCGCACAGCAAGTCAGTTATTTAAAAGCATCACAAACCCAAAAGAGCCGTACCCAAAAAGTCTCCCCGAAAAAGACCGAACAGGGTCAACGTTGGAGTCCAATGCAAATTGCGTCGGTGGCATACATCGTGTTTTTGGCGCTATTGGTATTGCTGGGGCGTTTGAGTGGATTGGTGCTGCTGTTGATTAGTGTGATGAATGCGGCCAGTTATTGGTTCTATGCACAAGACAAAGAGGCTGCACAAAATGGGCAGCGCCGTGTACCTGAAAATACATTACATCTCCTTTCATTTTTAGGGGGATGGCCTGCAGCATGGTTAGCGCAGCAAAAGCTACGACATAAAACACAAAAACAACCCTTTAGAAAGATTTACTTTTGTACAATTCTATTCAATATACTTTTAATTTTATGGCTTATTTCTCCTTTCAATAGTTTGCCTATTTAAAGTTCAAGCCCACTTTATGAGGGACAATATGAATTATTCAGTCGATCAAGATCCGAATCGTAGTCTGACTTTTATTCTTTATATTTTGTATATCGTTGCGATTTTTTCCGCAGGCATTTTAGCCATTATTGCTTTAGTGATTAATTATGTGAAGCGTGGCTCTGTGCGTGGTTCCATTTTTGAGAGCCATTTTACTTGGCAGATTCGCACCTTTTGGTGGTATTTGATTTGGAACGTGATTGCCTTTGTGCCATTTATTTTCTTATTCTTTACGGGTGAAAATGCCACCGCTTTCGCAGGTGTCGCACTTGGTGCTTCAACCTTCTGCGTGTCTGTGATTGGGTTGTCATGGGTGTGGATTGTGTATCGTGCCATTAAAGGCATTATTCGTTTAAATGACAATCAAACGATGTATCAATAACAAGTGATGGGATTTAAAAAGGGCTGTATGCCCTTTTTTTAGGTCTGTATCTTTTGGGATGATATTTATGCACCGAGATGAACCAAGCTGATGCAGCAGTATGTCTATTTTTGCGCAGGCTTTTAAAAAGTACCTTACTAAATTGAATTTCAATCTTTACTTTTCTATATTAATAAATTTACTTTTTTAATATTTATAACTTACATTTTTATTTATAGGTAATTACTTTTTTAATAATTATAATTTACATTTTTAATAAATTAACCTTACATTAATGTACATTTATTTATATGAATAAATGCGTAGAGAATATTATTAAAAAATAGCCTTTTTTGACTAAGCGTAGAATCTTCCGCGACGACGTTTTAGCCCCAAAACATGGATGGCGCGAACCAAAACTGCATAAGAAACAGAATAGCCAAAGTGTTGTTCAAAAAGTGGAACTAAATCACTAATATTTTGAAATTTTGTATTTTTAACAAATACTTGAAATTCATTCCAGTCTTTAATATGGCTAGGTGCTCCACGATTGTTCGCTGCTTTTGGAAACAAGCTACCTGTTTCCTCTTCGAGCTTAATCCATGCGTCTAAGGTCACACGAGAGATGTTAAATTCCTTGCAAACGGCAACCTTATAATCCGTGAGTTTATAGCGTTGAATCGCTGCTTTTCGAGTTTCTAAATCGTACTTTGGCATTTAATTCAATATTTTTAAAATAGCGAAGCTTTTATTATATGGCATAGTTGTTGCAAAAACCAAAATCACTAGATTAAAAAATGAAAGATGGTGATTTCGGTGAAAAATGCAGATTTTTCTTTAAAGAAAATGTCACTATGGCAAGTGGTCATTATTGGTGTGGCCTATATGACCCCGATGGTAGTGTTTGATACCTTTGGGATTGTGTCTGGGATCACCGATGGGCGTGTGCCATTGGCTTATATTTTGGCGTTGGTTGCAATGTTACTGACCGCATTTAGTTATGCACGTTTTAGCCGAATCAGTGGTGACTCAGGTTCTGCCTATAACTACACGGCACAGTCGTGTGGAGCCAAAGCAGGCTTTTTTGTCGGCTGGTGTTCACTGCTAGATTATATTTTGTTGCCTTTGGTGAATGCCTTACTGGCAAGTATTTACTTAGAAGCTGTGATTCCGAGTGTACCTTATTGGGTCTGGGTGATTTTATTTACAGGTTTAGTCACCTTGATTAACTGCTTTCGAGTCAATATTTTGGCGAACTTGAGTTTGGTGTTTGTGCTTTTGCCCTTGCTGTTGATGGTTTTATTTATCTATCTAGTCATTCAAGGCGTGGGTTCTGAACAAGGCTATGATCATGTACTGACTTTAGCCCCGCTGTTTAATGGAGACAGTTCTGTTTTGCCTTTGATTGCGGGTGCATCGATTTTATGTTTTTCATTTTTGGGTTTTGATGCGGTCACGACCATGTCCCATGAAACCAAAGATCCCCAAAAGAATATTCCACGTGCCGTGCTGCTTACCACGTTGCTCGGGGGCGGAATTTTTATTAGTGCCTCATGGTTTATCCAGCTGTATTTTCCAAGCAATGTGCGTTTTAACAACCCTGACGAAGCCTTACCTGAAATTGTTCTCTATGTGGGAGGAGCACTTTTCCAAGCCGTATTTTTATGTGCCCAAATCATGAATACCTTCGCTTCAGGTTTAGCCACTCATGCCAGCGCTTCACGTCTGATTCATATTATGGCGAAGGATGGCATTTTCCCCAAAGCAACCTTTGGGCAGCTCCATGCAAAATTAGGTACGCCACTTTATGCCGTCTTAAGTATTGGCTTGATTTCGCTATCGGCCATTTTTCTAGATCTTGCGACGGTGGTCAGAATGATTAGCTTCGGTGCTTTGATTGCCTTTACGGCGGTGAATTTCTCGGTTTTTGTGAAGTTCTATCTGTTGGAAAAACAAACCCAAGGCATTAAAAACAAATGCCTCAATTTGATTCTTCCCTTGTTATCTGTATTGGTGATGCTTTGCCTTTGGGTCAATTTAGAACGAAATGCGCTAATTTTTGGTTGCTCTTGGCTGGTGATAGGCATTGGTCTATTTATTTATAAGAAATTGAAAAGACAAAACATTGTGATTGGAAATGCATATTAAAACCTGCATGAAAATGAGATAGATATTGAGTGTGAATGAAATGAATATGAATAAACCGACATTTTTAGATGACGTTGAATACAAAGCCAGTTCTGCAACGCAAAGTGGTAAAGAGTGGAATTGGTTGAACCCGCAGCGTGCTGCGTTTAGTCATCCAGCCAATTACTATGAAAGTTCAATGCATGTATGGCATGAGTTTGAGCCTTTAAATGCAGATATCGAATGTGACGTGGTTGTTATAGGCGGTGGCTTACTCGGAGCATCGGCTGCACTGCATTTGTCGGAGCAGGGTGTGAATACGGTCTTGGTTGAAAAAAACCGAGTGGGCGGTGCCGCCTCAGGGCGCAATGGTGGGCAACTCACACCGGGGTTGGCACGTTGGGAAGCCGAAACCATGATTGAGCATTTCAGCTTTGAAGAGGCTAAAAAGTTATGGCACTTTACCTCAACGGAAGCGATGGCTTTGATTGATAGCATCACTGAAAAATATGGCTTAGATGTGCAACGTAAACGTGGACACTTGACGGCCGCAGTACACCCAGGACATTTAGATGCACTGCATGAAGGGATGAAAGCACGTCAGTATTTAGATGAAAAAAATACCTCAATGCTGACCCAAGATGAATTACGTGAGCATGTGCAATCCGACAACTATTTTGGCGGTCAGTTGGATCAGCTTGGGGGGCATATTCATCCTTTAGCCCTGACGCGTGGTTTGGCTTATGGCTTTTGCCAAAACGGCGGCACGATTTATGAACAGACGGAAGTACAGTCAATCCAAGAACGTGCCGATGGTATTTATGTGACCACAGCCCAAGGGATGATTAAAGCACGTAAAAGTGTGGTGATGGGCGTACATCATGCCTCATTTAAACTATTAGAAGAACGCAATCAAACCACCATTCCTTTTTATACTTATGTGTGTACCACTGCGCCTTTAGCATTAGATTTGCAAGAACTTTTGCCGACGGATCTGCCTGTATACGACACCCAGTTTCAAATTGACTACTACCGTGGGGTCTCAAAAAACCGATTGTTATTTGGCGGTGAAGGCACGGGTTCGTGTTGGAGTCCTGAACAAACGCATGACTATTTGCTAGGACGTATTCAACACGTATTTCCTCAGTTAGAGCAAGTCCAGCTTGATTTTGTATGGAGTGGCACGACCGATTTAACCGTTAATGGTGCTGCGGATAGTCGTAAATTTGGTAGCCTATACCCAATCTATGCTGTTCAGGGGTGGAGTGGACATGGTGTTGCGCAAACGGTGCGTATTGGTAAAGCCATTGCCGATGATTTCTGCGGTGCAAGTGATGACTTTAATATGTTGACCCGTATTCAACATCAGAACATTCCTTTTGGTCGTGCACTGGCGCCGTTGGTCATTCCAATAGCCAAAAGCATGTATGGACTCGGAGCAATGATTAATCCGGGCAAGATGGTGTCATTCTAACCACCTGACTGAGCTGCTGAATCGATGGCCATTGATCACTCGATTCAGCAGTTTTTGCGTTTCGGAGATGGGCTAAAGTTGTTCGAGGTTCTTTTTCGACGTCAGCAGTTTCGGTTTCCATTCACTGATCATAATGCCAAACACCACCAAAAGCCCACCCAACAAAGCCAGTGGTGCTAAGCGTTCTCCTGCAAGACGCCCAAACAGTGCCGCCCATACAGGCTCTCCTGCATAAATAATTGCCGCTTGAGATGGATTGACTGAGCGCTGTGCCCAATTCATTACATATTGAATCACGGCACTGGCAAGACCCAAGCCGAGTGCTATACTCAGTAAAGGCCATGAAAAGTCTGGAATGCGGTGTTCACCTGCCAATGGCATAGCTGCAAAGGCGAGCACAGAGGCAACTGCCAGTTGAATCACCGTCACTCGACCAATATCGACTGTTGGGGCAAAATAACCAATCAGGATAATTTCCATCGCTATAGCGATTGCACCGAGTAGGGTTAAGGTCTGGCCAAAATTCAGTGAAATTGAATTCAGGCTATTGCCTGTAAGTAAGACTAAGCCCATAAACGCACAGAGCGCACCAATCCAAATCATAAAATGGGGTACTTTGCGAAAGATCAGCCACAACAATACAGGTACCAAAGGCACATACAGTGCAGTTAAAAAGGCAGATTCACTGCTACTGACCGTTTGTAGTCCGACTGTTTGTGTGCCATAGCCAATAGTGACCATACAACCAATGAGTGCACCTGCCCACAGGTCCTGTCGGGTAATGTGTTTTAAATGTTGATAGGAAAATAAGCCAATAATTGTCGCGGCGCAGGCGAAACGACAGCCCACAAAGAACATGGGTGAGCTGAAATTTAAGGCGTATTTCACGGCCAAGAAAGTACCGCCCCAAATAAAGGTAATTAAAATTAGTGCAATGACAGGCGCTTTAGAGCCGAGCTGAGCATTCAACATAAAAGAACTAATGTGCAATATATTGCACATAGCTTGTCATGCTTTGTTTTTGTGTGCAATATATTGCTCAATATTTTTTTGATTGAACTTTATGAAGTCTCCTGCGGTACTACAACACGTCAGTCAAAATGTGCGTCATTATCGAAGTTTAAAAGGCTTGAGCCAGCAACAACTGGCGGATTTGGCTGGTTTAAGTCGTCGCATGGTGGCTGGAGTTGAATCTGGACAGGACAATATTAGTTTGGCAAAACTCAGTTTGATTGCCGATGTACTTGAGGTCGATTTTGTACAGATCATTGCTGCGCCTGAACAGCAAGGTCAAGCGGTCGTCAACGTTCTGGCTTGGCAGGGTACACAAGCACACAGTGAAGCAAAATTAATGGCCTCGGCGGCAGCAACACAAAAAGTTGAACTGTGGACATGGGTGCTTGCCCCAAATGAGCACTATAGTGCAGAACCTGACCCAGTCGGTTGGCGTGAGATGCTCTATGTGATAGAGGGGGAGTTAACTTTGGATTTGGCAGGTGAGATGAAAGTCTTGGGGGTAGGAGAGTCGATTGTTTTTTCCAGTGCCATTGAATACCAATACATCAACTGTGGAACTGTACCGTTAAAGTTTATACGTAATGCAATTTATTAAGAAGCAGATCTTACACACTGATATTTAGTGCATAAAAAAGAGGTCAAAAGACCTCTTTTTTAAATTCTACAATTAGAACGATTGTTCATCTAACAGCAATTGTGCTTCACGTAGGTTTAAACTGCCTTCATAAATCGCACGACCGGTAATTGCACCCAAAATACCAGGTTGACCTTTGAGGTTACGTACGTCATCAAGGTTGGTCACACCACCTGACGCAATCACAGGTAGGCCAGAGTATTGTGCCAGTTGAACAGTTTGCTCAACGTTCACACCTTGCATCATCCCGTCACGTGCAATGTCGGTATAGACAATGCTCGATACGCCCGCATCGGCAAAACGTTTGGCCAAATCGGTTGCTTTCACATCGGTCACATTGGCCCAGCCATCGGTGGCCACCATGCCATTCATGGCATCAATGCCGACAATGATATGACCTGCAAATTTCTTACATGCTTCTTCAACGAACTCAGGATCTTGAACTGCTTTGGTGCCAATAATGACAAAAGACACACCTGCTTCTAAGTAGTGTTCGATGGTTTCTAGTGAGCGAATACCACCGCCAATTTGAATGGGCAGTTCAGGTTGTGCACGAGCAATGGCTTCAACCACAGGTTTATGAATTGGCGTACCAGCGAAAGCACCATTTAAATCGACCAAATGTAAGCGACGCGCGCCTTCATTTACCCAGTGCTGTGCAGTTGCAACAGGATCATCAGAAAAAACCGTATCGTCTTCCATACGACCTTGTTTTAAACGAACACATTTGCCATCTTTCAGGTCAATTGCAGGGATGATCAGCATGCTTTCGCTCCTAGCCAAATCTTAAATAAAATCAATGTCCGTCATCTTAGCAAAGTATTGGCAATTTTCTAAGCATCTGTTACAGCTTTTCATGACGACAAGGTTTTGTTGTTTTTTCTAATTCTTTGGAAATATCTTTTGGGAGTCGCTCTAAACACCGCAATTCTTCAAAAACCAACAACGCGGCATAGGCATCCGCAGCAGCATAGTCAACTTGTTCAGGCGTGAGTATCTTCCTCGCCCAATTTGAAGTGCTGACTTTTTTGCTTTTGGGGAAGTTGAGTTGAAACAGCAGGGCGATGGCATTTTTAATGCCGACAGGGTTGGTCAAACCAAAGCTGGCAAAGCATTTTGACAGCTCAACCACGCCTTTGAGCTCAAAACCTTTTTTGCGGAAAAGATGGGTATCATTTTTTAAACCAAAGCCCACTTTGAGCTGGTCTGGATTCGCCAAAAATGGTGCAAGGAAGCTCCAAATGGGTGGACTCATTTGAAACAAATAAGCCTGCTCGACGCTGGCTAGTTGAATTAAATGCGGACCCGTGGAGACTTCTCCCACTTGAAAGGTCGGTTTGGACTCGCTGTCAAAACCGAAGATGGAAACCTGTTCTATTTCAGCGCGGATTGCTTCACACTGCTCTAAGTTTTGAATGACATGAATTGCTTGTTTTGGCAAATTTTGAAAACGAGGAAATTTTTGAATTTCGACTTTGCTGGGAAGGATGTGTTGAAAAGAAGAATCCATCATGCTTTGACTATGCCACTGTTGCTTAAGCCTAAAGCTTTTGCGTTGATTTAGCAAAACAGCCGACCTAGGCAGGCTGTTTTGCACAGGTGATTTTAGGACATAAAACCAGCCGCAATACCGCCGATAATTGCTAAAACGAAAATCAGGATGTAAATCCATGCCAAAACGGCTTCCCAGCCTGCCGTTGGGCGTGGTGAGCCATAGCTGTTGCTACGATCATCGCCTGGTGCGAAAATCAGGTAAAGCATTAAGATCACGTTGGCAAGAGGCACCAGCATCAACAGTGATAACCATCCCGTATGGTTGCGGTCATGCAGGCGACGAATAGTAAATACAAAAGTGAAGTATATGAGCGCAACATAGATCAGGACGATAAAAATCATGCCGCCACCGAAGTTGCCTGTTTCCAAGTTCACGAAAGTATTAGGAAAGATGGCGATGAATATACCTAGAATAATTGACGCTACAATGGCAAGTAGACAGTTCCATGCAAGGTATGAAAAACGGCCGAAACGACCTGCGGCATTTAGCGCAGATTCTTGTGCATATTGAGTCATAGTGACTTACCTTATCGTTGTAAATTAAGTTTTTTATAAATAAAAATGTCTAAAAAGCAGGCAAATCATAATCAAATTTGGTGACAATGAAAAGGCATCGTAGTCATCTTGAGTATACTAGTCTGCTGTAAAGCAAAGATTTTATATATTGAAAGGTACAGGAGTGAGGTCACACGCCTCATTTACTTAAGCTGTTTCTGATTTATTTTGAGCTTAGATGCATCAATTTTGGATAAACAAAAGCCCAACCGAAGTTGAGCTTTTCAATCAAACAGAGGCTGGAATAAATTAAATTTTCCATTCCACAAAGTTTTTCAGCAGTTGCAAACCTGCGGTATGACTTTTTTCAGGGTGAAATTGGGTCGCAAACAAATTTTCTTGATGAATGGCTGTGCAGAACTCTAATCCGTAGTCACAGGTCGCCGCCACAATGCCAGAGTTCTTCGGTTCAACATAGAAGCTGTGCACGAAGTAGAAACGTGCATCTTGCTCAATGTCTTTCCACATTGGATGACTCGGATCAGCCTGATGAACTTGGTTCCAACCCATATGCGGGACTTTCAAGCCGTCTACATCAGGAAAGCGTTTCACGCTGCCTTCAAAAATACCGAGAGCATCGACTCCGCCATTTTCTTCAGAGCGTTGCATCAGCGCTTGCATACCCACACAAATCGCTAATACAGGCTTATTAAATGCCGCATGGCGAACGACTTCATCAATCCCTGCTTCATGCATGCCTTGCATACAGTCACGCATAGCACCTACGCCAGGGAATACAATTTTGTCAGCTTGAGCCACTAACTTGGGATCATTGGTCACATCGACCGTTGCACCAACATGCTCAAGCGCTTTTGCTGCTGAGTGTAGGTTACCCATACCATAGTCAAGAAGGGCAATACGGGTCATTACAAACTACCTTTGGTTGAAGCAATGGTGTTGGTTGCACGTGGGTCAATTTCACAGGCCATACGAAGTGCACGCGCAAATGCTTTGAACACACTTTCAATTTGGTGGTGGCTATTTTTCCCTTTCAGGTTGTCAATGTGTACTGTCATGAGTGCATGGTTCACAAAGCCTTGGAAAAACTCAGAGAATAGATCCACATCAAAACGACCAATCATGGCACGGGTAAATGGAATATCCATAAATAAACCTGGACGGCCAGATAAGTCCACCACAGCACGGCTTAAAGATTCATCTAACGGTGCATAAAAATGACCATAACGACGTAAACCTTTTTTGTCACCTAAAGCTTTAGCAAAAGCCTGTCCAAGCGTGATACCACAGTCTTCAACCGTGTGGTGATCATCAATTTCCAAGTCGCCATCACATTCAATATCAATATCAAATAAGCCATGTCGCTTGATTTGATCAATCATATGATCTAAAAAGGGAATACCTGTGTTGAGCGTGCCTTGACCCGTACCATCGAGGTTTACACGAACTCGAATTTTGGTTTCGTTGGTATTTCTTACCACTTCACTGATACGTTCTGTCATAGACACGTTCCTCAAAGACGTCAAATAATTGATGTAAAATGTTTCGCCGTAACGAAGTCACCGCATATTAGATTGCTCAGGAGGGTTTATCAATGCCTATTACCGTACACGCTTATACTTCACTGGAAAAAGAAGAGTTGCGCAGCCAGCTAGAGCGACTGTACGACACTAGTCCTGAATTTGGCGATGGGCATGATGCCGTAGAACAACTTGAGCAAAATCTAGCTCAGTATACCTTACTTTACACCGCAGAATTTAATACTAAAGTCATTGGCGCCATTTGGTGTAGTGGGCAGGGTGAAAATAAAACCTTAGAATACATCGTAGTACATCCTGCAAACCGTGGACGAGGTGTTGCGGAGCGGCTGGTTGAAGAAGTCTGTCGTATGGAAGAAGCCAAAGGTGTCAAAGTGTTCGAGCCGGGCTGTGGTGCAATTCACCGTTGCTTAGAGCACATTGGTAAAATTTAAGCTTTTTTAAAGCAGTCTTTGGGCTGCTTTTTTCATGAATAACGATGGTGATGCGCTTTAATTGTAAAGAATGACTCAAAAAATGTACGAAGGGCGCTGGGTTTGCTGTAAAAGTAAACACTCAAATGATTTTTTTGAAAACGGACTTGACGCTGCTTCGCTTAAACTGTTTAATACGCGACATCGGCGTGATAGCTCAGTAGGTAGAGCAACGGATTGAAAATCCGTGTGTCCCCAGTTCGATCCTGGGTCTCGCCACCATATTCAAAATCTTATTTAAAAATTTCAATCCCTGATCCCATCAGGGATTTTTTTTGCCTGAAATTTATTCGATCAAATAAAAAAAGTGATGATTTTTATTGACTATTCACCCGAGATACGGCTTAATACACGGCATCGGCGTGATAGCTCAGTAGGTAGAGCAACGGATTGAAAATCCGTGTGTCCCCAGTTCGATCCTGGGTCTCGCCACCATATTCAAAAAAGTCTCAAACAATGTTTGGGGCTTTTTTTTGTCTCATGAAAAGTAGGATTGTATAAGATGTTGGACAACATCATGCTTTGGCTCTTGGAGAATGTGCTAATTTTGAGTCAAAAATAAGACTGAGGATGGCTTATGAAAGACCGCTTTTCATCGGGAAGTCAGCTTTATCAACTCGCACGTCCGAGTTATCCAGCGAGTTTGATTCAAGAAATACTCAAGCATGTAGTAACTCCTCAATTTGCGTGGGACTGTGGTGCAGGATCGGGGCAATTAACTCAATTGTTGGCGCCGCATTTTGATGCCGTGGTGGCGACAGATATCAGTGTGCATCAGTTACAATATGCACCTTATTTTGAAAATGTTAGTTATCAAGTTCAGTCTGCAGAGCACACCAGTTTTGCCGAGCAGAGTTTTGATTTAATCACGGTGGCTCAAGCCATTCATTGGTTTGATTTTGATGGTTTTTATGCAGAAGTGCGGCGGACTTTACGACCTGACGGCATTTTGGCGGTCATTGGCTATGGTTTAATTCAGCTGCAGCAACCTGAGTTACAGGGCTGTATTGAACGACTTTATTTTAAGACTTTGAAAGGCTATTGGGATGCCGAACGTCGTTATATCGACGAGGCCTATCAAACCATTCCTTTTCCCTTTGAGGAAATAGCGACGTCTGAATTGTCGATGTCATTTCAATGGTCTGCTGCTCAATTGTTGGATTATTTAAATACATGGTCTGCACTGAAACATTATCGAGCGAAAAATTCAGATGACCCCTTATATGAGTTCAAAGCATTCTTCGCCGTTGATGATCATGCGAACCAACTCTTTGAGCTTAAATTTCCAATTTTTTTAAGATTGGGCCGTCTACCTGTATCGGCGCATTGAGTGTCTAAGCTTAATCGGCAATCAGACGTTTACCGAAGCACACGACTTCGATTTCCTCATAACCCAGTTGCTCATAGAAGCTTTGCACGTCGATGTTTTCTTTACGTACAAGCAGTTGTAGTTTGGGACAGCCTAACGCAATCAGGCGCTTCTCGAGCTGCTGTATAAGTGCGGTTGCGACCCCATTGCGTTGAAAGTGCGGATGTACTGCCAAATAATTAATCCAGCCGCGATGGCCATCATAACCACCCATCAATGTGGCGATGAGTTGTTCATCTTTAACCGCTAATAAAAATAAACCATCTTTTTGTGCGGTTTTTCTAAAAATATCAATTTCAGGGTTGTTCCAAGGGCGAGTGAGGTCGCATACCTCCCAAAGTGCAATGACGTCTTCTAAATCTGTTTCGAGATAGGGGCGAATAATGAACATGAGCTTGGCATTTTTATTTTTTGGATGCCTTTAGATTAATTGAGTTTTTTTATTTTGATAAGTGTTTTCTTACACTTTTCATCAGCCATAAAAAAACGCCCAATCGGGCGTTTTTTAAAACTTTAAATTAAGCAGATTTCGCTTCTGCTTGAACAGGAAGCATGTGGCCTGTTTCTTCAAAGTTAGAATGCCAAGACAATGCTTCACGAAGAAGGTGAGGTGTATGACCACCTTTTGCACATGAACGATCGAAGTAGTCGTTTAATGCATCACGATACAGTGGGTGTGCACAGTTGTCGATAATCGCACGAGCACGTTCACGCGGTGCTAAACCACGCAGGTCAGCCAAACCTTGTTCAGTCACAAGAATGTCAACATCGTGTTCAGCATGGTCGATGTGCGATGCAAACGGTACGATTGAAGAGATGTCGCCACCTTTCGCAATTGATTTGGTTACGAAGATCGCCAAGTGTGCATTACGTGCGAAGTCACCTGAACCACCAATACCGTTCATCATTTTCGTACCGCAAACGTGAGTTGAGTTTACGTTACCGTAAATATCAAATTCAAGCGCAGTATTGATGCCGATAATACCTAAACGACGAACCAATTCAGGGTGGTTCGAAATTTCTTGCGGACGTAAAACCAATTTATCTTTGTACGCTTCAAGGTTATTAAATACTTTCTCGCCGTATTTTGCAGAAAGGGTAATTGATGAACCTGAAGCAAACTTCATTTTACCTGCATCGATCAATTCAAACGTACAGTCTTGCAGGACTTCTGAGTACATGACGAGGTCTTCGAAGTTTGAATCTTTAAGACCTGTAAGTACAGCATTGGCAATTGAGCCAATCCCTGCTTGTAATGGGCCTAAGTTTTTCGGTAAACGCTCTTCCGCCACTTCTTTTTCAAAGAATGCGATTAAGTGGTCTGCAATGCCTTGAGTTTCATCATCTGGCGCTGTCACAGTTGATGGAGAGTCGTGCAAGTCATTGTTGATGACGATACCGACGATTTTTGCAGGATCGATATTGATCGCGTGCGTACCAATACGCTCATCCACTTGAGTCAATGGAATCGGTTGACGTGTTGGACGGTAAGTTGGGATGTAAATATCGTGTAAGCCTTCAAATGCAGGGCTTAAGTTGGTGTTGATTTCAACAATCACTTTTTCTGCGAAAATTGCGAAGCTTGCAGAGTTACCTACCGACGTTGTTGGAATGATGCCGCCATCTTCAGTAATTGCAACCGCTTCAATGATTGCTACATCTGGTTTTTTCAACTGAAGGTTACGCATTTGCTCAACTGTTTCAGACAAGTGTTGGTCAATGAACATCACTTCGCCATTGTTGATGGCTTTACGTAAAGTGTTGTCCACTTGGAACGGTAAACGACGTGCCAATACACCCGCTTCAGTCAATTGCTTGTCTAGGTCATTACCTAAAGACGCACCAGTAATTAATGTGATTTTTAAAGGATTTGTGTGTGCGCGTTTAACCAATGCCAAAGGTACAGCTTTCGCTTCGCCAGCACGAGTGAAGCCACTCATACCTACAGTCATGCCATCTTCAATAAAAGCAGACGCTTCTTCTGCACTGATGACTTTATCGTGAAGTGAAGCTAAACGGATACGATCTAAAGACATGGTTTACTCTCGTTAATATTCTGGATCTGGCACCGATTGTACCGATCAAGAACGACATTGTGCATACCTGTTAGGCTAAGGTCTAATTTTTTGAAAAAATGTGGGTATAAGGGATTCTGATGATTTGTAAGTGGTTGAAATATATTTGGTAAAATTAAATTGTTGAATAGTTGAACAAAATCGTTTGATCAACTATTGTACAAAGTTTAAAAATGTTCAACCAAGGTTTGCTTTAATTTTTCGAGTGGGTTGTTGCTGGAAATTTCAACATCTTGATTGTGATGAAGAGGCAGCGAAATAATTGCTTCAAGTCCGCCTTGTTCCCGATTATGAATGCTGAGTTGACCTTGGTGAATGTCGACAATTCGTTTCACAATGGCGAGACCTAAACCACTGCCTTGAACTGTTCTGGCTTCATTGCCACGCACAAAAGGTTGCATGAGCTCTTCAATTTGATCGTCAGGAATGCCTTCACCATGGTCTGCTACGCTAATTAAAATATGTTCATTTTCCACTGTTGCGGAAAGTTCAATCGGCTCAGCACCGTAGCGTTTTGAATTATTAATCAAGTTACCAATCAGGCGTTTAAGAGATAGACTACGTGCCTGAATAATCGGTAATTCAGCAGGTTCAAAACGAATATCCAGCGGTTTGAATTGCACCACCAATTCTTGTAACAACATATTTAAATCGGTGTCTTGGATTTCCTCATCCGAGCCGTCACGCATATAGGAAATGAACTGATTTAAGATCGCATCCATATCTTCAACGTCATAAATCAGCCCTTCTTTTAAAAAATCATCATTGGGCATCATTTCCGCACTGAGTCGAATACGGGTCAGAGGGGTGCGTAAGTCATGTGAAATCCCCGCCAACATAATCCGGCGGTCACGTTCAGTCTGATCTAGGGTGTAAATCATGTGATTAAACGCTTGGTTGACCTCACGAATTTCTTGGGGGCCGTGATTGGTCTCTAAATACGGCGCTGTGCCTGTTTTACTATAACTGTTGGCAGCATTTTGCAGACGACGCAGCGGGCGATTGAGCTGACGAACCAAGGTTAAAATAATGGCTGCTGCAATAAGGGGTACGCCAAGCAGCCAACCGAAAATTAACTCAGGGCTGTAGTTGGCATAGGTTTTCAGTGGTTCCCGTACCCAGTTGCCGTTCATTTCAGGCGTTTGAATCCAAATGCGCGGGCTAGGTTTAAATTGGAAATATACTGTGGCATGTTCGACTTTTAATTCTTTGGCCAGCTTAGCTTCAATTTGATTGGTAAAGAACTCGGCAATCACCTTATCTTTAACATTGGGATATTCTTTGGGATCGGTGACGTATTCAATCCCGACGCGGCTTCTTAGCCAGTCATCGACATCGACTTCAGTATTTTGATGATAAATCCGTAAATCGGGGTTGTTGAGAATTTCTATTTCAACAGCAAGATAACGAGCATGTTGTTGAATTTCTGGAAGATATAAGGTGCGCCAAAAGAACCACAAAGACATAAATAAACTGAAAAATACAATGAAGAGTACCAGTACGGTGGTGCGCATGGCAGCAGAACGCGGCTTGATTTTATCTAAAAAGCGTTCCCAACGCGTGCGTTTCCGTTCTGAATACGCTTCGTAATCTGTAAATTTTTGAGGGTCGATGGGTTCGAGTTTCACGTGATTTCCTGTTTCTATGTAAGAGACATAGTTCAATGGTGACAGGTATGCGATACGCGAAAAGTCATCTGCAATTGTTCGAGGCAGGAGGTCTGGGTGTTATAAAGTTTCTGCGAGCATGATGTTGAAATGCAGAAATATGCCGAGTTTTGCAGATGACAATGGTTTTGCTTACTTTTGTCGAAACAAAAGTAAGGCGAACCGCAGGTTAATCGATAAAGTTGAGCTTAATTTTAGGACTCCGTCGTGCTGATTATTGCTACTCAGCTTAAAAAGACCGAAGCCGTATTTTTTAGTTTTGAATTATTCCGCGCCATCTGGAACGAACACATAACCCACACCCCAAACCGTTTGGATATAACGTGCACGAGCAGGGTTTTCTTCTACAAGACGACGTAGGCGCGATACCTGAACATCAATCGAACGTTCCATTGCACCCCATTCACGGCCACGCGCAAGGTTCATCAATTTGTCGCGAGTCAAAGGCTCACGTGGATGTTGTACCAAGGCTTTTAGTACCGCAAACTCACCTGTAGTTAAGGTTACGACTTGACCTTCACGCGTTAGGGTACGTGTTGATAAATCAAGTGACCATGGCCCAAAGCTGACCACTTCCATTTGTTGGCTTGGTGCGCCTGGAACTTCACGCACTTGGCGGCGCAGTACAGCGCGAATACGTGCTAACAACTCATTTGGATTAAATGGTTTCGGTAAGTAATCATCTGCACCCGCTTCTAGACCTGCAATACGGTCTGAATCACTGCCACGAGCGGTAAGCATAATAATAGGCGTATCAATATTGGATTGGCGTAGACGACGGCAGATACTTAAACCATCTTCAACAGGAAGCATGAAGTCGAGCACAATCAGTGAAAACAGTTCGCGCTGTAAGAGACGATCCATTTGAGTTGCATCATGCGCTGTTTTCACCACAAAGCCTTTATCTTCTAAAAAGCGTTGGAGTAGCGTACGTAAACGCACATCGTCATCTACCACTAAAATGCGTTCAACGCGATCTGCATCGCTATGTACAGCATCTGTTTTTTCAGCAGGTACAACTAAACTCATTGAAGTGCTCCTTTATTCTTTATTGTCATCGTAAACAAAAGTCGGGATAGTCTTGAGTATACGACTCATTTGTATGTCTTTACTATGCTCTAAAGCAACAAATATTGCAGGTAAAATCAAGACATAGATACCAAATGTATACATCTTAGCCCATAGAAAAAAATGGCAAAGAATACCTAAAAATAAGATTTAACACTGAAAATGAGATGGATTTATGAAATTTGCCTGAAATATGTCACATTTAAGCCATTAAATTAATAAAAACAGTTGTGGATTTTATAGTCTTGGTCTTTATAATCATGGCTTTTAGTACATATCCTTGTGGGATCACATACGATGACTGACTTAGTTCAGCAGTTGGCAAAAGAAATTGCCGTACGTCCAAATCAAATCGAGGCTGCCATCAAGTTGATTGATGAAGGTGCTAGCGTTCCATTTATTGCGCGTTACCGTAAAGAAGTCACGCAAGGCTTAGATGATGCGCAGTTACGTCAGCTCGATACACGTTTGGCTTATTTACGTGACTTATTTGAACGTCGCGACAAGGTAATCGAATCATTAAAAGAACAAGACAAATTGTCTGATGATTTATTGGCACGTGTAAATGCTGCTGAAACTAAAAATGCCTTAGAAGAAATTTACGCACCGTACCGTCCAAAACGGACCAGTAAATCATTTAAAGCCAAAGAAGCAGGCTTAGGCCCGATTGCAGAGAAAATCTTTGCAGAAGCGGTTGATCCAGCTGATGCATTGGCAGGCTTTAGCCATGAAGATTATCCAGATCTAGAAAGTCAGTTGGACGCGATTCAACATATTTTAATTGATGACTGGGCGCAGAATATTGCAATGACCACTGAACTTAAGGCCACGTTTGCAAAAACAGCCACTTTAAAAAGTTTAGTGGCAAGTGATGAGAAAAAAGAAGTTGGCAAAAAATTTCGCGATTACTTCGACTTTTCTGAAAATTTAAATAAAGTCCCGTCACACCGTTTATTGGCTATGTTACGTGGCCGTCAAGAAAACGTTTTAGGTTTAAAAGTTGATGGCGAAGATGATGCACCATTGGCGCGTATTGAAACAGAATACAGCCTTGAAACTGCACAGCCGCAAGCACGTCAAGACTATTTAAAACAAACGGCTAAATTGTTCTGGTTAGGCAAGGTTCGTCCAAGCATCGAACATTCGTTGCTCACCGAAAAGCGTCTGGCAGCCGAATCTGAAGCCATGGATGTTTTTGCTGAAAACTTACGTCATTTGTTGTTGTCTGCACCTGCGGGCGCACGTACAACCTTAGGTGTAGACCCTGGCATCCGTACAGGAGTGAAATTGGCTGTGGTAAATGCATCGGGTGATGTACTTGCACATAGCACGATTTATCCATTTGCACCCAAAGACGATAAAGCGGGTTCAATTGCAGAACTTGCCCGTTTATGCCGCGAGTTCAATGTTGACCTGATTGCCATTGGCAATGGTACAGCAAGCCGTGAAACAGAAAGCGTTGTAGCTGAAATGATGGCGGCAAACAGTGATTTAAAACTGACACGTGTTTCTGTATCAGAAGCAGGTGCATCGGTTTATTCAGCATCTGAATTGGCTTCTGCGGAGTTACCAGAGTTAGATGTGTCGATTCGTGGTGCAGTGTCGATTGCACGTCGTTTACAAGACCCATTGGCTGAACTGGTGAAAATTGATCCAAAATCGATTGGTGTAGGTCAGTACCAACATGATGTGAACCAAACGGGCTTAGCGAAAACCCTTGAGGCAGTCGTTGAAGACTGTGTGAACTCAGTGGGTGTGGATGTTAATACTGCATCATCTGCTATCTTGGGTTATATCGCAGGTTTGAATAAGTCGATTGCGCAGCAAATTGTCGATTTTCGTAAAGAAAATGGCCGTTTTGACAACCGCCAAGATTTGAAGAAAGTGCCACGTTTAGGCGAGCGTACTTTTGAACAAGCGGCAGGTTTCTTACGTATTCAAGATGGTTCAGAGCCACTGGATGCTTCTGCTGTTCACCCAGAGTCTTATGCGCTGGTCGGTAAAATTGTTGAAGCGAAAGCGACGACAGTGAAAGATATTATTGGTAACTCTGAAATCATTCGCCAAGTGAATGCTGAAGAATTTGCAGATGAGAAATTTGGTTTACCAACCATTCAAGATGTACTGTCTGAACTGGAAAAACCAGGTCGTGATCCACGTCCAGAGTTCCGTACAGCAAAATTCCGTGAAGACATTACCGAAGTTGCGCAACTGACTGAAGGCATGCAGCTTGAAGGTGTCGTGACCAATGTGACGAACTTCGGTGCTTTTGTGGATGTGGGTGTACACCAAGACGGTTTAGTCCATATTTCAGAATTGGCCAATGAATTCGTTGCAGATCCGCATAAAGTGGTGAAGCCGGGGCAAATTGTGCAAGTACGTGTACTCACTGTAGATGCTGAGCGTAATCGTGTGAATTTGTCGATGCGCCCTGAAGGTGCTGAAGCGCCTAAAGCTCCACGTCAACCACGTCGTGAAAATACAGAGCGTAGTGAACGTAAACCACAAGCTAAACGTCCACAACAAGCACGTCCACAAGGCGAGCGTGCTCAAACAAACAAGAAGCCGCAAACGGCTAAACCTCAAGAAAATAAAATTGGTGGTTTAGGTGCATTGTTACTTCAAGCAGGCATTAAAGGTTCGAAATAATCTTTAAGATTTGAATAAAAAAAACCTCCCGATTGGGAGGTTTTTTTATGGTTGCTTTTATCCGTTGATGATGGGCACGATCCAACTGGTGATAATCAGCATAATGCCAAAGTGCCCAAGCTTTCGGCAAACTTTGACAAAGGTAGGAGCGGGTTGTTCCAGTCGAGTGGCATAATCTTTGAGGCTTATGGCTTGTGTACTGCGGCTATGCCACAGGAAAACAGCAAGATCGATACAGATTAGAATCGTCCCGACATTGGCCACGATATCCATCATCACATAATCTTGTAAATACAGGCTACTGCCTACTCGGTAGCAGAGATAAATCGCAAAAGCGATACACACATATTGCAGTACGAAAGTAAAAGCGCGCATAAATTCACAAAATAAAAAAAGACGGCTGTTTATAACACAAAAAGTAGAAGGGTCGCGTCGTCTTTATCCTTTGTCCACAAAAAAGGTATGTGCCTTAACTGAGTAGGCTTTGTGCAATCAGGCTGGAAAAAATGGAGACTAACCCTATTTTTGAAAAAATATTGCAATACATGCTTGAGGGTTGTGAGGTTGGCCCAGTTTCTGTTTCTAGCGAGCGTATTTCACTCGTCAGTGGAGTAGTCTGTTGTGGTACGTGTTGGCTCTTAAAGCCAAATTCGAGCAAGATCATTAGCAAACCGCCATGAGTCAGCACTTGCCAGATTGAAATATGAGAGAGGGTGAGTTCTGTATATAGATTAAAAGCGGTAATTGCAGTAAAGATGAAGCAAAAAAGCTTGAATAAATAAAGTGCCTGCATTTCTTTTTCCCCTTTTATAATTGCTTTTATGATGAGCTTTTTTTCTTAAGCGAATATTAAGAACTATAA
Organism: Acinetobacter sp. SwsAc2; assembly: GCF_013391465.1. NCBI lineage: Bacteria > Pseudomonadati > Pseudomonadota > Gammaproteobacteria > Moraxellales > Moraxellaceae > Acinetobacter > Acinetobacter sp. SwsAc2. The sequence continues at coordinate 200,941 of NZ_JACBEZ010000001.1, forward strand.
AAGAGTGGTGAAAAATTTAGCTACCCAACCTTTGATCAAAGGTTGGGTAAATTGTAAGAAAACTTACCAGTGTTCACCTGGGAACAAACGTGCATACGCTTTTTGTACCCAGTTGAGTTTTTGCTGTTCGCCCACAGACGCGGTAGAACTTGGGAATAAGTTATAACCAATCGACATCAGCTTATTGTTGATATCTGGTGCAATTGAATAAGTGATCGATGCCAAACGACCTAAGTTGGTTGCGACTTTCTTCGGACGCTTCACAATCGCATAAGCAACCAGATCTGCTGCCTGTTCAGGCGAAAGGGTAGGAACGTATTTATAAATTTTTGTTGGCGCAATCATCGGGGTGCGTACCAAAGGCATATAAACCGAAGTAATCGCAATTTTATGTGAATGCACTTCGGCAGAAAGACAGCGACTGAATGCATCTAGTGCCGCTTTAGACGCCACATAAGCCGAGAAACGAGTGGCATTTGCCAATACGCCAATCGAGCTAATGTTAATAATATGCCCATCACGACGAATCATCATTTGTGGCAGGATGTTCATGACTAAACGTACCGCACCAAAGTAGTTAAGCTGCATGGTGCGTTCAAAGTCGTGGAAGCGTTCCGCTGACTCATGTACAGCACGGCGGATCGAACGACCTGCGTTATTAATTAAAATATCAATATGATCGACTGAAGCTAAAATCTGCTTAGAGACTTCATCAATCGAGTCTAAATCATTTAGGTCACATGGAAAAACAGAAGCTGAACCACCTTTGGCCTCGATTTCTGCTTTAACTTCATCTAGTGTTTCTTTGGTGCGCGAAACTAAAAGGACGTGTGCTCCTGCGTCAGCCAGTTTGTGTGCAACGGTTAAACCAATACCACTTGAAGCGCCTGTAATTAAGACGGTTTTTCCATTTACGCGTTCTTTAAAAAGTCTATCCATTCTTGAATTCACGTTATCATTCCTGATCTAAGTCAAATATTTGAGGGTTATGGCTGTTTTTATATTCGATTATTAAGGCTGCATTTTCTGAGAAATGTAGCGGCTTTCCTTCACGGTATAATACCTAAACTGCTTAAAAATATCACTGCATAAGTTATTGAAATAATAAATAAAATTAGAGTAAAAGCTCTATTTTATTTCTTCTAATTACTTGTTTTTAACATGAATTCAATCAAAGTGAAAGGGCTATAAATATAAAAGACAAGCGTATAAAAAACCTCAATCATGTGATTGAGGTTTTAAGTTTGGCACTCTGTATTTTAGACTTGAGCCAAGGCCTGCTCTAAATCTGCAATTAAATCATCAATATGTTCAATACCTACAGATAAACGCACCATATCAAGACTTACTCCAGCAGACTTTAATTCTGCTTCATTCAGTTGGCGATGTGTGGTGGTGGCGGGGTGGCAGGCCAGACTTTTGGCATCGCCAATATTGACCAAGCGAGTGAAGAGTTGCAGAGCATCAATAAAGCGAGTGCCACCTTCACGGCCATCTTGTACCCCAAAGGATAAAATTGCCGAAGGTTTTCCTTTGACATATTTTTGCGCTAAGCCATGCTGAGGGTGATCTTTCAGGCCGGCATAGTTGACCCATTTCACTTTGGGGTGGGCTTGTAAATATTCTGCGACTTTCTGCGCATTTTCAGTATGACGTTCCATACGCAGGTTTAGCGTTTCTAAGCCTTGTAGAATCAAGAACACGCTTAAAGGGCTAATCGCAGCGCCAGTATTACGTAGTGGTACCACGCGGGCACGCGCGATATAAGCTGCTTCGCCTAAAGCTTCGACATAGTTCACGCCGTGATAACTTGGGTCTGGCGTATTCAGCACTTTAAAGCGCTCAGGATGCTTGCCCCAAGGAAATTTACCGCTGTCGACAATCGCACCGCCAATCGAGTTACCATGCCCACCAATATATTTGGTCAAGGAATGCACCACAATATCTGCCCCATATTCAAAGGGTTTCAGCAGTGCAGGCGTTGCAACCGTGTTATCGACCACCACAGGCACGCCATATTCATGCGCGATTTTGGCGATCGCTTCTAGGTCAATGATGTTGCCGAGTGGATTGCCAATCGATTCAACAAAGACCAACTTGGTTTTTTTATCAATTAAACCGCGTAGGGCTTCTGGATCTTGATAATCAAAGAAACGTACCTCAATGCCTTGTTTCGGTAGAGTGTGGGCAAACAGGTTATAGGTGCCACCGTACAAGGTTGAAACAGAAGCAATGTTGTCCCCTGCTTCGGTAATGGTTTGAATGGCATAGGTGATGGCAGCCATGCCAGAGGCTAAGGCCAACGCACCAATTCCGCCTTCGAGTGCGGCTAAACGTTGTTCTAGCACCGCAGTGGTCGGGTTCATAATTCGGGTATAAATATTACCTTGTACTTTAAGGTCAAATAAATCCGCACCATGTTGCGTATTATCAAAGGCATAAGAGGTGGTTTGATAAATCGGTACGGCCACTGCTTTGGTGGTGGCTTCGGGGCTATAACCAGCATGGATAGCCAAAGTTTCATCTTTATAGGTCATGGGACTTCATCTGCGTGAGTTAAATATTGCACAGTCTACCATCAATGAATATGAGTGAAAGTGTGAAAATAATGAATATTTATCTAAAAAATTCATAAAGATGAGCTGAGCGTAGCTTCTTGTCTGCGGAAAAGTAAGATAAAGAGAGTGTTTAAAAAATAACCGCACTGAAAGTTGTAACATTGCATTGAAGATCGGTTTCATGCCTTATTTTTTCAACGTATTCATCGTATAATGCCCGCAAATATTTTTTCGCTTCTTGCGATTTTTTGGTTTTTCTATTGAGGAGTCCTACGTGGCCCAATATATTTATACGATGAACCGAGTGTCTAAGATGGTTCCGCCTAAGCGCGAAATCTTAAAAGACATCTCTTTGTCATTTTTCCCGGGTGCAAAAATTGGTGTACTTGGTTTAAACGGTGCAGGTAAATCGACCTTGCTTCGTATTATGGCGGGCGTAGACAAAGATTTCTCTGGTGAAGCGCGTGCGCAACCGGGTATCAAAATCGGTTACCTAGAACAAGAGCCGCCACTTGATCCAAATAAAGATGTCCGTGGAAACGTAGAAGATGGTTTACGTGAACCATTGGATGCTTTGGCACGTTTGGACGAAGTATTTGCTGAATATGCAGCAGAAGATGCAGACTTTGATGCATTGGCAAAAGAGCAAGAAAAACTTGAAGCGATTATCCATTCATGGGATGCGCATAACCTGAGCAACCAAATGGATCAAGCTGCAGCTGCCTTGAACCTACCAGCTTGGGATGCAGATGTAAGTTTGCTTTCAGGTGGTGAGCGTCGTCGTGTTGCATTGTGCCGTTTATTATTATCTAAACCAGATATGTTACTTCTAGATGAACCGACGAACCATTTGGACGCAGAATCTGTGTCTTGGTTAGAACGTTTCTTGAAAGACTTTGCTGGTACGATCGTGGCAATTACGCATGACCGTTATTTCTTAGATAACGTTGCAGAGTGGATTCTTGAGCTTGACCGTGGCATGGGCATTCCTTACCAAGGTAACTATTCTTCTTGGTTAGAACAAAAGAATGCACGTTTAGAGCAGGAAAATAAACAAGAAGAGTCTTTTGCGAAAGCATTGAAAAAAGAACTTGAATGGGTTCGTTCAAATGCTAAAGGTCAGCAAAAGAAAAACAAAGCGCGTATGGAGCGTTTTGAAGAGCTTAACTCACGTGAATTCCAACAGCGTAACGAAACTTCTGAAATCTATATTCCACCTGGCCCACGTCTAGGGAATAAAGTGGTCGAAGTGGAAGGCATCAGCAAATCATTTGATGGTCGCGTACTGTACGAAAACCTGAGCTTTACCGTACCGCCTACAGCAATTGTGGGTATCGTGGGTCCAAACGGTGCGGGTAAAACCACATTGTTCCGTATGATGACTGGTGAACAACAGCCAGATACAGGTACGGTGACTTTGGGTGAGTCGGTTAAAGTGGCGTATGTGGGTCAGATTCGTGACACCTTAGATAACAACAAAACCGTTTGGGAAGAAGTTTCTGGCGGTTTGGATATCTTAAGAATTGGCGATTATGAAATTGCATCACGTGCTTATATCGGTCGCTTTAACTTTAAAGGTCAAGACCAGCAGAAGCGTGTAGGTGAGTTGTCAGGTGGTGAGCGTAACCGTTTACAACTGGCGAAAATCCTGCAAATGGGCGCAAACGTCATCTTACTGGATGAGCCATCGAACGATTTGGATATCGAAACCTTACGTGCACTTGAGGATGCAATTCTTGTATTCCCAGGTACGGTAATGGTGGTGTCGCACGACCGTTGGTTCCTTGACCGAATTGCAACGCACATCTTGTCGTTTGAGAACGAACAGCCTGAATTCTACGAAGGTAACTATGCTGAATATGAAGCCTATCGTTTAGCGCGTTTAGGTGATGCTGCGGTTCAAAAGCGTACCAAATACAAAAAAATTGGCGGTTAATTTCCCCGCATAAAAAACCAGCCTTCGGGCTGGTTTTTTTATGTTTGTTAATTGTTTTCTAAGGTGTTTTAGAGGCATTCACTTGTAAGCTGATAATGCTGTAATACTGATTTTTAGGTTTTGCTTTGGCATCGACCTTTTCGCTCACTTCAATCAAGTATTGTCCAGCCTGTTCAAAAGTGAGCGTGGCATTGCCTTGTGCATCAACAGGTGTGCTTTTTGCTTGCTGTTCAAGCTCACCTTGAGCGCGAACCATAAGCTCTGCATGCGCAAGAGCTTTGCCTGCTTGCGTAATTTGCAGTTGTACAGGTTGCTGTACATTGATTTGGTTGGGATGGATTTTAAAGCTGACTTGAATTGGGGCTGGTGTTACAGCGACAGGTGAGGTGCTGTCCTTGCTGACATAGCTTTGAATGCTCCATTCACGAACCGTAGAGACCTTGCTTGGCACTTTACCTTTAAAGTCACTTGGAATGACATAGTCACGCTCACTCAGAGCAGGAACTTTGTCTGCTGCTACATCGGCAAAAATTTTCCACTGATGATTGTGTTGTACGTAATCAATTGGATACGAAGTCTTTGCGAAAATGGTATAGGTACCTTTTTCAGGAAGTTTGAGATCAAACGTTGCTGCTGAGTCTAAATTTTTTACGGGTTGAACGGTACTTTGAGTTTGGTTGGGCTGAAAAACAGTGAAGGATGTATCTTTTAAAGCGTATTCAGGATGAAAAGCTTGTTCCGCATAAGCACTGAGAACAGGAACTTGGGTATTCTCTGTGAGATAGGCTAAGGGTGCGACATAGGGTTCATGGGCTTGAGTCGCAGTGCTTAGAGCAAGCGCACAAAAGAGCATATTTCTCATGGCAATAAAGTTCCGAATATAATCAAAAAGTGGATTGATTATATCGAGAAAAAATACCATTTGATAATTATTATTATTTATAATTTGCCTGAAGAAAAAGGAGAGCTTGGCCTCTCCTTGATCTGCTGATATTAAGAAGGGATTTAAATTTCCCACTCATGGTCGCATTCGCGACATTTCCATTTTTTCTGAGACTGCATGAAGCCTTGCATTGAAATCTTAAAATCAGGAAGGTCGCGGTAAAATAGGAAGCCTGCAATTACACACACGATGAAAACCACAACCGTTGTAATTTGTAATGTTGAACCAGCGCCATCCCCGAATAGCCACATTGCGATGCTAATGAGCACCAAAAGTAATAATACAAAAATGGCTGGAACTAAAAAAACCAGACTTTTAGGCACGACAGGGCGTGTTGCTGGAGCTCCTGCTTGAGCAACTGGCATAATTTTTGGGCTTTGACATTGAGGACAACGATATTGCATTACAACTCCAAAATTCGAATCTATGCTGTATTCTAATCGGATTGGAGCGGAAAGCCAAAAAAGCGTGGTAATGAAGTGCTGATAAATTTGAGGCAATAAAAAACCCAAGTCATAATGCTTGGGTTTTTTACCAGATGTTGCCATCTTAAATATGGCGTCCCTACGGGGATTCGAACCCCGGTTACCGCCGTGAAAGGGCGATGTCCTAGGCCTCTAGACGATAGGGACTTATTGAGGCATCACGTTGAGTGGTTAACACCGTCTCTCTGTGTGAGCGCTATATTAGGGATATAACGCCCATGCGTCAACTAAAAAATCAATTAAGCTTCATCAACTGCGTCATTTTTCGGCAATTTAAGACTTTCATTGAGTTTTTCCCAAACTTTTGCTTCTTTTTTGCTTGGACCACCGACAATTTCAAGAGCATGGCGTAAGCGCGCGAAAGTTAAGTCAGGGCCAATGGTGACCATGGTTTGCATCACAGGGGTCGAAGCGGTTGAACCTGCAATGGCAATAAAGAACGCTGGCATAAAGTCACGGAGCTTAATTTCCATTTGGCTGGCTAAGTCCATCAAGGTTTGACTTACGGTGTCATTGTTCCATGTGAACATGCTTTCCAAACGCCAAATGGCAAATTGCAGACTTTGACGAACTTGTTCTTCGCTCAGTTTCTTGCTTTCAAACTGTGCTTTGGTCAAGCTTGGGAACTGGTTAAAGTAATGTGCAGACCAGTTCACCGCTTCTGAAAGCAAGTTGATACGAGGTTGAATCGCTGCGGCGATGTCTTCGAGCATCTTACGATCTGCTTTCCATGCCAATAAAGTATCTAACAGTTCAGCAGGGCTTAAGCCTTTGATCCATTGACCATTGAGCCAATTCAGTTTTTCCACATCAAAAATTGGACCACCGAGGGATACACGTTGAATGTCAAAGTGTTCAATCATCTCGGCCAATGTGAATTTTTCGCGTTCATCTGGCATCGACCAGCCCATACGGCCTAAGTAATTCAACAAGGCTTCAGGCAAGACACCAATATTTTTGTAGTAGTTAATAGAGGTTGGGTTCTTACGTTTCGACAGTTTTGATTTGTCTGGGTTACGTAGTAATGGCATATGACCCAGTACAGGCATTTCCCAACCAAAGTATTGATACAGCAACTGATGTTTAGGTGCAGAAGGCAACCATTCTTCGCCACGGAAAACGTGGGTGATTTGCATCAAATGGTCATCGACCACATTGGCAAGGTGATATGTCGGTAAACCATCGGTTTTAAGCAAGACTTGCATGTCCACTTGTGCCCAAGGGATTTCTACTTCCCCGCGCAGTAAGTCATTGACTGTACAAATGCCTTCTTCGGGCACTTTCATACGAATCACGTGTGGCTCACCTGCAGCAAGACGACTTTGAACTTCTTCAGCAGATAATTTTAAACCACGACCATCGTACTTTGGTGTTTCACCACGGGCCTGTTGTTCTGCACGCATTTGATCCAACTCTTCGCTCGTAGCAAAGCAGTAGAACGCATGACCTTTTTCAACCAAATCCAGTGCATATTGTTTATAAATATGCATGCGTTCAGACTGGCGATACGGTGCATATGGCCCGCCAATGTCCGGACCTTCAGACCAATTCAATCCTAACCAACGCAATGAATCTAAAATCATTTTTTCCGATTCAGGAGTCGAACGAAGTTGGTCGGTATCTTCGATACGCAGAATAAATTCACCACCATGTTGCTTGGCATAGCATAAGTTAAATAGCGCAATATACGCTGTGCCCACATGCGGGAAGCCAGTTGGAGAGGGTGCAATACGAGTACGAACAGTCATAGCCAATTATGATTCAGAATGTAAATTGAGGTCTATTATAACGAAAAAGCCCGACCACTTAATGCTTAATTCAACATTCAGTGATCAGGCTTTTGTGCGCAAATGTCATAACTTGAGAGAGGTTACGACACTGTGGCTTATTTTTAGTTTAGAGGAACAATGATTGCACAAAACGGCTAAAGCGCTGGTTTTGTGTAGCAAAGAAATTTTGTGTCGGTGCAACTTTGATTGAGGTCATGATTTTTAAATCATTATCCATCATCGTGGTTCGGTCACTGCCTTTTTGTTGGCTGAGCGCTTTTTCAATCAACGATGTTTTCTCAGTGGGCATCGTCGCTTTATCATTGCTTTGAATGGCTGCACTATGTCCCAGTTGGCTAAAACAAGCCAAGCCGATACTCAACGTAACGGTATGTAAAAATGTTGCTTTCATGTCCTTTTCCCCTCTCAACATGGTATTGGAACAGATTTTTATTAAAGTCATTGGTAATCTAGTTTCAATTTAACCGATTTCACAAATAAAAAAGTAGAACCGTGTCACACAATTTACAAAATTATAAACAAATTTGGGCTAAATTGACATTTAAACATCAAATATAAATCATTTGGCTTTTTGTACCAAATAACTGTGGAGATAGCATGGAGATTTTGAGCTTGATCTGTGGAGGGTGGATATGGGTTATCCTTAAAAGTGCACAAAATAGTCCTTTTAGAGATATCTTTTTATCAGTATAGCCGTAAAACCTCGCCTTCAGGGCATAGGTATCTATGATCCTAGCCAAAATAATGGACAGCACGTCCCTCTAAAGATAACGTAACTTTAATCTTTGGAGATTCAAGAAATGGCTAAACGTTTTAGTCCTGAATTTAAACAGCAAGCGATTGATTATGCACTTTCAAACCCCCACGAACCTATAGCTGCAATCGCCCAGAAATTAGGTGTTGGTTATTCAACATTGGATAAATGGATTCGTGAAGCCAATCCAGTGGGTTCAAGCAAACGCCAACTTTCATCAGAACAACAGCGGATTTTAGAATTAGAGAAAGAAGTCAAACAGCTCAGGGACGCCAATGACATCTTAAAAAAAGCGCATGTGTACTTTCTGACAGATCATGCCAAGAAAAGTACACGGTAATTCAAGATCTGGATGTGAATGAAGTCACTGTATCTTCTGCCTGTAAATGCCTGGGTGTCAGCACTTCAGGCTATTATGCCTGGCGAAAATGCCAGGCCAATCTAGCGCAGAAATATAATGATTTAAAAGCCGTATATTGGCAGCATCATGCACGATTGGGTGCACCTTCATTGGTACATGACATGCATGATTTAGGTTACAGCATGAGCGAACGAACCGTTGGAAGAATGCTTAAAAAGCTTGGTTTACGTAGCAGGATTGCACGTAAATACAAGCATACGACTGATTCAAACCATCGTTTGCCTACAGCGCCTAACTTGTTGGATCGTCAATTTGGCGTTGGTCAATTGAAAGCTACTTCAAGCTTCTAAAACAAGCGGGTCATGATGTTGAATCGTGGCTCCAAACGACCCCTCAAGCAATTTTAAGAAAACTACTTGTTGCGAGTATGGCCTGCGTACTGACATGGCGAATACAACGCTGTAATGATGAACAAACTACTCGAGTAAGAGCCGTACTAACACGACTATCTGGGCGACAGCAAAAGCGAGGGAAAAGAGAAAGTGCACCATCAATACTTGCTGGACTTTCAATCTTATTAAACACCTTGAAGCTACTGGAAAGTTATTCGGTGGATGAGTTAAAGGAAATGGCTAAAATTGCGTTGGGGTATCCACACGAAGATGTGTAGATACCTATACCTTCAGGGCGGGGATGTAAGGCTGCAATCCGCTAGTCCCCTTGTGGGGATTAGCTAGGATTGCTAATGCGGAGTTTGCTGTTGCTGAATATATTTTTTGATAATCCCAATAGGTGTACCATCACATGATGCAGCGAAATAGCTAGGCGACCACAAAGCATTACCCCATAACTTGCTTCTAATTTCAGGGTGCTTGGTTCGTAAAATACGACTGGAAGCACCTTTTAAACTATTTACCAAGCTAGAAATAGCGACCTTTGGCGGATAATGCACAAGTAGATGGACATGATCATCTTCACCATCAAATTCTGCCAACTCGGCTTCAAAGGTAAGCGTGCGCTGAACCCCATAGCTATTTTTTAACTTGGGTTGGATTTCCAGCGGTGTGGCAGTAATTCTTCTATTTGGGTCACTTTATGGGTCGGTAACCTTTTCAGCACATCACTGAGATAGGCATACAGATCCAGCCCATTCAGTTTTGCTGACTGGATCAGGGTCATGATATTGGCCGCTCGTTGACCACTACGCAGCGAACCTGCAAATAGCCAGTTCTTACGTCCCAAGGCCCAGGGACGCATCTGATTTTCCAACCAATTATTATCAATGGGCAAATTGCCATTATCCAGATAGCGACTTAAGGCTGGCCAGCATTTTAGGCTGTAGTTGATCGCTCGGGCAGTTGGGGAACTCGATGGCACCGTCAGCTGATGTTGGTTGAGCCACTCATATAGTTGTTGCATCACCGGTTGACTATACTGTTGCCGGTATTCGCGGCGGTGTTCTGCTGTACCATCCGTCTTTTTCCTGAGTTCTGCTTCTATCGCATACAGTCTCTGAATCATCAGTAATGCCTGTTCAGCGATCTGACTTTTCCCGGTCACGTGCAGTTCATGGAATTTACGACGTGCATGCGCCATGCAGCCCACCTCAATGACATCGCCTGATTTAAAGCGTGCTTTATAACCACTGTAATCATCACAGACCAGATGCCCCTGCCAGCCTTTCAGGAACTCTTCAGCATGCTGACCTGAACGGCTATCTTGAAAGTCATAGATCACCGCCTGAACTGGATTGTACTGTGTGGTGGCATAGGCCCAGATATAACCTTTCTTCGGTTTTTTCTCATCATCCCCCATCTGCATGATGATGACTGGTGTTTCATCTGCATGCAGCACCTGTTGTTGCAGCACAAGCTGTTTTAAGGCATTGGTCAGAGGTTCAAGTTCTACCCCACAGCGTCCAATCCAGTCAGATAATGTGGATCTGGAAAGATCAACACCTGCGCGTAGAAAGATTTGACGTTGACGATATAGCGGTAAATGATCAGCGTATTTGGAAACCAGCACATGGCTGAGCAATTCAGGTGTAGCGATTCCTTTATCAATAACATACGCAGGCATCGCTTGTTGAGTCAGGATGTCACACTGATCACAGACCCATTTACCACGGATATGTTGTTCCTTATAGAACTGTGCCGGCCTGAAATTTAGTTTTTCACTGATATCTTCGCCGATACGACGCAATGTGCAGCCACAGCTGCATTGCGTTGAGGCAGGTTCGTGCTCAATACGGAGGGTTGGCAGGTGATCTGGCAGTGGTCGACGTTTAGGTTTGTTGACGGTGGCTTTCTGTGTCGCTGCATCGGTTTTATCTGCATTCAGCCGCTCCAGTTCCAGATCAACTGCTGCGATATCTTCTTCGACCGCTTCATCCCACAGATGGATTTGTTTTGCGGTTAGATGTTCGTTTTTACTGCCGAATTTGTGCTGTTTAAATAGTGCGAGTTCATGCTCGTATTTTTGATTGAGAATAGAAAGATGTTGAACTTTAGAATCTAATTGCTGATTGGTGACTTCAAGATGTTGAACTCTGGCATCTAATTGCTGATTTGATTGTTCCAGTTGTTGTTTAGATTGTGCCAGAGACTGATGCTGCATCGCCAACTGTCTGGTAAATTCCAGCAGTTGTTCATGGGTCAGTTGGCTTAAGTCAGGCAGCGTATTCATGACCGCAGTATGCCTGATGTCATGATGCAGAGGAAATAGAACGTTTGGAGAATAGCAGAATGGACGAGCCTGGTTTAGAGCATAGTCACCACCTGCTGTCGTCCAATGCGCTGCCAGGGCAAACCCTGGATCAATGCCTGTAACTGTTCCGGACTGAGGGCTACGGTTTCACCCTGATGAAGCTGAACCCAGTGGAATTTTCCCTGTTCCAGCCGCCGGGCACATAGCCAGATACCCAATCCATCATGTACCAGCAGTTTCATGCGATGGCCACGTTTATTACAGAACAGGTAAGCGCAATGCGGTTTGATGTAGCCAAAGGCTCTCAGCACCTGAGTCATGACAGTATCCATACCTGCAGGCATATCCATCGGCTGGGTAGCAAGCCAGATTTCATCAATACGGATCATTGAGTCAAACCCTGGATCAGCACCAGTAATTCAGTTACTGACTCCACCGGCCAGTCGATCTCGATCATCTGACCCCTTACGGAACCTGGTTCCTCATGTAGTGGAATCCTAATATGAGCGACAACTTTCTTCTCTGGTACAGGTGGCGGAGGTGCTTCTTGTCTGACTGGAGTCGGGTGAAGAATGACGGGAAGGAAGTCGGTCTGTGGAATAGATGGGGGTGTTAATGATGGAACCATTGATCTGGACTGACGAATCCATTTATGCAACAGATTCGCATTGACCTGATGTTGCATTGCCACCTTGGCCACTGATGTGTCTGGCTGCTGACATTGCTGAATAAGTTGATGTTTAAATTCAGCCGTGAAGGTTCGACGGGGCTTTTTTAGGGTTGGTGTGCTGTCTATAACTGTCTTTAAATCCATAAATAGGTGTCCACTTAAATTTTAGTGGACACTATCGCGGTATTAATGAGTTAGAAAAAGTGGGGTTCAGCGGACGCTTACCTTCAAAGTCTAAACAAACACGCTCAAACACTTCACGCATTGTTTCAAGCATTGCTTTGGTAAAAACATCTCTACGATATTTAGCGACAAAGACTAAATGAACGTGCATATTAAAAACACAATGACGACCTGTTCTAATCTCTTGACTATTGCTCATAGACCAAATATATTTTAGTAATGAAAACACTTAAATTACGAATAAAAGACAAACATTGCAAGATGCTAGACCAACTAGCAGTAGAGGTGAACTTTGTTTGGAATTATGTCAATGATTTGTGTTTCAAGCACCTACAACGTAAACAACAATTCTTTTCAGCATACGATATTGCTCAATACACGAAAGGCACATCAAAAGAATGTAACTTACATAGCCAAACCATACAGGCAATTGCAGAAGAATTAGTTACACGAAGAAAGCAGTTTAAAAAAGCCAAGCTAAAATGGCGTGTCAGTAACAACAAATCTGCAAGACGCTCATTAGGCTGGATACCTTTTAAGAAAGTAGCCATTAAATATGCCGATGGCTATGTGCAATATGGCAAGCACCAATTCAAACTATGGGACAGCTACGGACTAAGCAAATACAACGTCAAAACAGGCTCATTTGTAGAAGACAGTCGTGGACGTTGGTATGTTTGCCTTGTGGTTGATGATATTCAACAAGTTAAAGCTATAGCTAAAGGCTCAATTGGCATAGACTTGGGTTTGAAAGATTTAGCCACTTGTTCAGATGGTGTGAAACTCGAAGCTCCTAAAATCTATCGCCAATATGAGGAAAAACTTGGCATTGCTCAAAGAGCAAAAAATAAGAAACGTGTCAAAGCGATTCACGCCAAGATTAAAAATATACGCCAAAATATGTTGCATCAATTCAGCCATAAACTGGTGAATGCACATGCAGCAATCTTTGTTGGCAATGTGAATGCTAAAGCATTAGCACAAACTAGATTAGCGAAGTCAGTGTTAGATGCCAGTTGGACAACACTAAGAACCATGCTCAAGTATAAATGCGAGAACGCAGGAGTATGGTATGGAGAAGTCAACGAAGCCTATACGACCCAAACATGTTCGTGCTGTGGCTCACGCTCTAGCAGTCCGAAAGGTAGAGCAGGTCTTGGAATAAGAGAATGGCAGTGTATGGAGTGCGGTACGCTCCATGATCGGGATATAAATTCCGCACTGAATATTCTTGCGCTCGGACATGAGCGTCTCGGAGGAGGAATCCCCGTTCTTTAGGTCTGGGAGGATGTCAACAAGAATATAACCAAGCCTTTGGACAGTATTGGAAAAGCAAAGCTGGGCAGGAGGTCAACTTTAAACAGTCTCATGGTGGATCGGGCAAGCAAGCACGTGCCGTTGCAACGGGTCTCCAAGCAGATGTGGTGGCCTTGGCCAATGATATTGATGAAATTGTGAATACTGGACAAATTGATAAAAACTGGCAAAAAGAATTTCTAAATAATTCTGCACCTTATACTTCAACCATTGTTTTTTTAGTGCGTAAAGGTAATCCAAACAAATTAAAGACTGGAATGATTTAACCAAGCTGGGGGTGAGATCATTATCTCAAATCCAAAAACAAGCGGTGCGCCGCGTTGGATCTATTTATCTGCTTGGGGGTATGCGTTAAAACAACCTGGAGGTAATGATGCTAAAGCCAAAGAATTGGTGAAAAACTGTATCAAAATGTCAAAGTTCTTGATTCAGGCGCGCGAGGTTCATTGACCACGTTTGCTGAACGGGGCATAGGTGATGTGTTGTTGTCTTGGGAAAATGAAGCTTTACTGGCAACTCAAGGCCTAGGTAAAGACAAATACGATATTGTTTATCCGTCTATTTCGATTTTAGCGGAGCCGTCGGTTGCGATTGTAGACAAAACCGTGGACAAAAATGGCAATCGAAATTTGGCCAAGGGCTATTTAAACTATCTGTATTCGCCAAAAGGGCAGGAGTTGGCGGCGAAGCATTTCTTCCGTCCACGAAATAAACAAGTGGCGAACAAATACCTTGCGCAATTTCCAAAGCAAAAAACCTTTAATATTAATGATGTCTTTGGAGGGTGGGCCAAAGCGCAGAAAACTCACTTTGTAAATGGTGCGATCTTTGATCAAATTTATACTGAAAAATAAACGTGCTGCGGTTTAATGAGATCACGTTCGGACATAAAAGTGGATATACGCATATCCACTTTTATTATATTTTAAGCATAAAAATGTATATAATAAGAATAAGTAAAGTGTTTGCTATTATTTTAAATAAAAACAATTCATTAAGTCTTAGTGATGTAAAAATAATGTGTATTTAAAAAACAAAACGAATTGCGATTTATGATTTTGTTTCATATATTTAGCATAATTCTTGATATTTAATTTAATACGCTATGAAAACGCATTTGAAATCTCTCTGGGCTGCTGCCGTAGTGGCAACAGGTCTGACATTCAGTATGACATCAGCTCAAGCAGCTGACCGTACTATGCTCAATGTCTCCTATGATGCAACACGTGAATTTTACGATGAGTTCAATAAATCCTTTGGTGCTTATTGGCAAAGTCGTACAGGACAAACGGTTGACTTTAAACAGTCACACGGGGGTTCAGGTAAACAAGCCCGTTCGGTCGTGGATGGTCTAAAAGGGGATGTGGTGACCTTGGCCTTAGCCAATGACATTGAAGAAATTGTCAAATCAGGTCAAATTCAGCCGGGTTGGCAAAAAGAGTTCCCAAATAACTCTGCACCTTATACATCGACCATTGTGTTCATGGTACGCAAAGGCAACCCGAAAAAAATTAAGGACTGGTCTGATTTAACCAAACCGGGTGTACAAATTATTACGCCTAATCCTAAAACAGGTGGTCTACCACGTTGGGTGTATCTGTCTGCTTGGGGTTACGCACTGAAACAACCTGGTGGCAATGAGGCCAAAGCCAAAGAGTTCGTAGGTAAAATGTACCATAACGTGAAAGTCATGGACTCTGCGGCACGGGCGTCTATGACCACCTTTGCAGAACGTCGCATTGGTGATGTGTTATTGACTTGGGAAAATGAAGCCTTAGTGACACAAAAAACTTTAGGTAAAAATCAGTTCGATATTGTTTATCCATCGATCTCGATTTTAACCGAGCCTTCGGTGGCAATCGTGGATAAGACCGTGGCGAAAAATGGCAACAAGTGGTTAGCACAGGGTTATATCAACTATTTATATTCACCACTGGGTCAGGAAATGGCGGCGAAACACTTCTATCGTCCACGTAATGCTGCGGTTTTAGAAAAATATAAAGCGCAATTTCCACCGTTAAAAACCTTCACCATTGATGAAGTGTTTGGTGGTTGGGCCAATGCTCAAAAGACCCACTTTGTGAATGGGGCGACTTTCGACCAAATCTATAATAGCCGTAAATAATCCAGTTAATTATTTCAGCTGCTGCTTACAAAGCCTCCCTTGGGAGGCTTTTTTGATAATGAATGCCGTTTAAAAACGGTTTTGTCTATGAAAAGTAATATTTCCCTACAAAAAGTCGTTTGGAGCTTTGTTAAAACAAGGTAATAATGTGCAGTTACATTTTTCCTTCCGATCATATTGAGTCTTTATGTCGCATATTTCTGTATTACTTCACGAAACTGTTGATGCTTTGGTAGCAGATCGCAATACAGGGATTTTCATTGACGGGACGTTTGGTCGTGGCGGACATACGCGTTTGCTGTTGTCTAAGCTAGATGAAAATGCACGTGTCTATGGTTTTGATAAAGACCCGCAAGCACTGGAAACAGCCGCGATTTTAGAACAAGAAGATCCACGTTTTAAAATTATTCATGCCAGCTTTGCTGACCTTAAACATGAGTTAGAAGTACGCGGCATTGGCTTGGTCGATGGGGTTATGGCCGATCTGGGCGTGTCTTCACCGCAGCTTGATCAGGCGGAGCGTGGTTTTAGTTTTATGAAAGATGGACCACTGGATATGCGTATGGACAATTCAAAAGGTCCAACCGCAGCGCAGTGGTTGGTTAATATTGAGGAAGAGGCGTTAGCCAATATTATTTTTCAATATGGTGAAGAGCGTTATAGCCGTCGTATTGCCAAAGCGATTAAAGCGGCCGGATTGATTGAAACCACAGCGCAGTTGGCTGAAATTGTGAAAGTAGCGCACCCGAAATGGGAAAAAAATAAACATGCCGCAACACGAACTTTCCAAGCAATTCGTATTGCCATTAATAAAGAATTAGAAGATATTGAAGTTTTCCTACCGCAAGCGGTAGAAGTATTAAAACCGAATGGTCGCTTGGCTGTGATTAGCTTCCATTCCTTAGAAGATCGATTAATTAAACAATTTATTCAAAAAGAGTCGACACTTGAGGAAGACATGGGTTGGGGTATGCCACAACAACGACCCGATACACGTCGTTTAAAGAAAGTATCACGTGTGAAAGCAAGTGATACCGAGGTTAAAGCCAATCCACGTTCACGTAGTGCATGGCTTAGAGTTGCAGAGCGCTTAGCACTTAAAGGCGAATAATGAAAACTGAAGTCGTTGAAAAAATTCCAACAAAGTTAAAGTTTAAGAAGCTGATTGCCTATGCCATTTTATTGGTGCTGGTATTTATTAGTGCCATGATGGTGGTGTTTCAAGTGTTTGAATACCGTCATGACTATCGTGAAATGAGCTCTTTTATGCGCGAGCGTGATGACTTAAATGCAGAGTGGGGCCGTTTGCTGATTGAACAGCAAACTTTTGGCGCAACTGCACAAATTGGAACGCGCGCGGTGACGCAACTGCGCATGTATTCACCACCTGCGGCGCAAACCGTAGTGATTTCTTTACCCACGACTTCAGAAGACAAAAAATAAGGCCGCTGTAACATGGTAGAAAAGCGTAAACCCACTCGTAAAAAACAGCAAGCGGTGACTGAAAAATCGGCTCTACAGGTTGAAATGTGGCGCTTTTATCTCATGTGGGCGGTGGTTTTAGCTTGCTTTATTGCTTTGGTTGGACGTGCTTTTTACGTACAGGTCATCAATACTGAGTTTTTGCAAAACAAAGCCAATGCCAATATTTTAAGAACTGAAAAAATTAAAGCCATGCGCGGTGTGATTTATGACCGTCATGGTGTGCCTTTGGCGATCAGTACGCCGATCATGAAAGTGGTGATTGATCCACGTGATTATTTTGATAATAAAAAACTGTTTGATGAGATTACTGCTGAATTAGCCAAAGATCCGCACAATCGTAAATTGAAGCGTCAATTACCAGACAAAAACCTAAATCTGGATGAACTGGCTGATGCTGTGGGCATGGATCGTGCAGAACTGAAGCGGAAGCTGAATGAACGTCCGCGTTCGCGCTACTTGGTCTTGAAAAAAGAAGTGCCACCTCAGCAAGCTGAACTGATTGCGAAACGTGAGTTCCAAGGGGTGTATACCGAAAAGAACTACAAGCGTTACTATCCGCAACCACAACCGAATGCGCAAATTATTGGTTTGACCAACAGTGAAGGTTCGGGTATTGAAGGTTTAGAAATGCAGCTGAATCAACGCCTGTCGGGTATTGATGGTGAGCAGCAAATTGTTCGAGATAAAAAGGGCAATCGTTTTAAAGATGCAGAGGTAATTAAAGAAGTTGAGCCAGGCGAAAATATTACGCTCAGTATTGACTCGCGCCTTCAATACATTATGTACCGTGAACTGACCGCTGCTGGTGTAGCCAATAATGCACGTTCTGCAACAGCAATTGCGGTCGATGTGAAAACAGGTGAAATTTTAGCGATGGCGTCTTGGCCGTCGTATAACCCGAACGATAAAAATAGTTTGTCCAATAAAGACGCCATGCGTAACCGTGGTGCGGTTGACTCTTTCGAGCCGGGTTCAACCATGAAGCCTTTGACTATTTCAATGGCTTTGGAAAGCGGAAAATATATGCCGAATACAGTGGTCAATACCACTCCGGGCTCAATGCGAGTCGGTAACCACACCATCAGAGATACGCATAACTACGGTCCACTAACTTTGGGTGGGATTATTCAAAAATCGTCTAACGTGGGTGTGGCTAAAATTGCTTTGTCTCTCCCTTATGCAACTTTACCGACTTTTTATAAACGTCTAGGTTTTGGTCAGCGTTCTGCGGTTAAATTTCCGGGTGAAAGTGGTGGTTTAATTCTTCCGCCAAGTAAATGGAATGTATCGGAAGTCGCGACCATGGCGTATGGCTATGGCTTAAATGCGACTGTGCTGCAACTGGTGGATGCTTATGCCATGTTGGCTAACAAAGGTGTGAAAATGCCTTTGAGTTTGTATAAGTTAGATGCGCCGCCCCGTGGTGAACAAATGATTGATCCAAAAATTGCGGATCAAGTTTTGTTGATGATGGAAACGGCAACTTTACCGGGTGGTACCGCGACTCGTGCGACTATTCCGGGTTACCGGGTGGGGGGTAAAACGGGAACCGCGCATAAGTTACGTGCTGACCGTAAAGGTTACTCAACCAATGAATATCGTGCACTTTTTGCTGGTGTAGCACCAGTCAGCGACCCGCGTTTAGCGATGGTGGTTGTGGTCGAAAACCCGCAAGGGACCTACTATGGTGGTACGGTGTCTGCGCCTGTATTTGCCCGTGTTATGCAAGAATCCTTACGTTTAATGAACGTGCCTTTAGATAAACCTTTAGATGCTCCTGTAATCAAGAGATAGGTGATGAATGTCCATTACATTTCAACAACTCTACACCGCTAACCAAAACGCTGGATGGATGGCACAGCCATTTCAAGGTTTTGTTCTTGATAGCCGTAAAGTACAGGCAGGGCAAATTTTTATTGCGCTGACATCACTTTCACAACCTGAAAAAACCGTGCAGTTTGCACAAATAGCCTTGGATAAAGGGGCTTTAGCGGTGGTGAGTGAAACTGAGCTTGCACTTGAAAACAGTATTGTGGTGCCGAATGTGCGTCACTTGATGGGAGGCTGGCAAAAGCAATTTTTGTTGGCCACTAGCCAAGTCCAGCCTGCTCGTATTTTAGCGGTGACAGGAACCAATGGTAAAACCACCATTTCTCGTTTGGTTGCTGAACTGTTGATGTTGCAAGGTCAGTCTTGTGCTGTGATGGGCACGACAGGTAATGGCATTTTACCGAATTTAGAAGCATCGTCGCATACCACCTTGGATGCGCTGCACTTACAAAATGCACTGCATAGCTATGCCAAGCAAGGGGCTGAATTTGCATCGATTGAAGCCTCTTCACATGGTTTGGAACAAGGCCGTTTAGCGGGCAGTGAAATTGAAATTGCTGCGTATAGCAACTTAAGTCGCGACCATTTGGACTACCATGGCACGCTTGAGGCCTATGCCGAAGCTAAATCTCGCTTGTTTCAATTTCCATCATTGAAAGTTGCAGTCATCAATCTGGATGATGAGCACGCTGGAGTCATGATTCAAGCGGCAGAAAATAATCCAGCCCAACCGAAAATTTTAACCTATTCAACCACGCAGCCTGCAGACTATCAGGTGAAGAATATTCAATATAGCCTGACGGGTGCGAACTTTAGCCTGTGTACGGCACAGGCCGAATATCAGGTACAGAACCCATTATTGGGTCATTTTAATATTGAAAATTTGGTCGCAAGTTTAATTATGGTTGAACAAGCGGGTTTTGATTTAGCCGATGTGGTTGCTACGACAGCACAGCTCAAAGGTGCACCAGGCCGTATGCAAGTGATTCGTGATGATGCGCGTTTGTTTGTGGTTGATTATGCGCATACGCCTGATGCTCTAGTGCAAGTCTTAAGCACGTTGAAGCGCCATGTGGAACAACAACTCTGGGCAGTATTTGGCTGTGGTGGAGACCGCGACCGTGGCAAACGCCCACTCATGACCCAAGCAGCATTAAACGGAGCAGATGTGGTGTTGTTGACTTCAGATAACCCACGGACTGAAAATCCTGAGCAAATTTTTGCCGATATGAAAGCAGGTGTTGATTTCTCAAACCGTGTGGTTCATGAAATCCATGATCGTCGTGAAGCGATTAAATTTGCCGTTCAACAGGCCCGAGCGGGTGATATTGTCGTGATTGCCGGTAAAGGTCATGAAAACTATCAAGAAATAGAGGGTGTTCGGCATTGGTTTGACGATGTCGTCGAAGTGCAATCCGCGATTGATGCACAGCACCACACTACTGATTCTGCTTATCCTGCACACTAAGGAAGTCGTATGCATACCTCAACAACAAGCACAGTGCCTTTAGTGTCATGGACCGCCGCACAGTTACTCGAAGCAACCCAAGGTTATTGGCTAAATGATCAAGCGCCAAATACTGAAATTAAGCGTATTTTGACGGATTCGCGTGATGCAGAAGCAGGAGATGCTTTCTTAGCTCTCAAAGGCGAACGTTTTGATGCACATGCTTTTATTACGCAAGTTGCTGAACAAGGTTGCCAAGTGGCCATTGTTAGTCAGCCTATAGAGGCAGAGATTTGTCAGTTGGTGGTGCCTGATACACGTTTGGCATTGGGACAGCTGGGGGCTTATCGCCGTGCACAAAACCCACAGCTAAAAGTGATTGCGCTGACGGGTAGTAGTGGTAAAACCACCACCAAAGAAATGTTAGGTAGTATTTTGTCACGTATAGCACCAACGTTGGTGACCCGTGGCAATCTGAATAATGACTTGGGTGTGCCAGTCATGTTATTGGAATTACGTCCTGAGCATCAATATGCAGTGATGGAATTGGGTGCAAGCCATCAAGGTGAAATTGACTATACTTCGAATTTGGTTCAGCCCTTGGTGGCAGGCATTATCAATATTGGTACAGCACACTTGGGTGAGTTTGGTGGACGCGATGGCATCTGCCGTGCCAAGTCTGAGATTTATGCGCATATTGCCCCAAATGGCACATCTATTGTTCCTGCGGCTGATGATTTTGCCGATAGTATTCGTCAAGCAGTGCAAACTGAACAGGTGCTCAGCTTTGGTTCGGGTGGTGAAATCTTTGCCACTGAGATTGAGTTACAGGCACAATCGGCAACGTTTAAGTTGAATACCCCGCAAGGCGTGAGTCAGGTGAATTTACCATTTGCTGGGGAGCATAATGTTCAAAATGCAACCGCTGCGGCAGCTTTTGCTTTAGCGATTGGTATTAGCTTGGATGATATCGTGCTTGGCCTTGAGCAAGCGGTCGGTGCAAAAGGGCGTTTGAACTTTATTCAACAAGGTCGTCATTTGTTGATTGATGATACCTATAATGCCAACCCAACCTCTATGCGTGCCGCTGCTGAAGTGCTTGCACAGCAAGAGGGGGTTCGAGTGATGGTGATGGGTGATATCGGTGAGCTAGGTAGCTCTGCTGCACAGCAGCACTATATGCTGGGGCGTGATTTGGTCTCGGTGAAAGGGCTGAACTTCGTGGTGGCTGTTGGTGAATTTGCACCTGCGGCACAAGAAGGCGCACGCAGCACGCAATATGGCAAAAAGATGCAGGCTTTTTTAACTCAAGAGCAGGCTTTGCCGTTCTTACTCAGTTTAATTGAAACACATCAACCCCAGTCTATGAGTTTCCTGTTTAAAGGTTCTCGTTATACCCATATGGAAACGTTGATGGCTGATTTGATGGAGAAACTCTAAATGTTGTTATGGTTATTTGAACAACTGGCGGGCTACCATAGTTCGTTTCAGGTGGTTCGTTATTTAACATTGCGTTCCTTGCTCAGTGTTTTAACCGCACTGACCATTGGTCTAGTGCTCGGTCCTGTGATGATTCGCAAGTTGCAAGCACTCAAATATGGTCAAGCCGTGAGTTCATATGCTCCTGAAAATCATGCCAAAAAAATGGGCACACCAACCATGGGTGGTGTGTTGATCTTACTCTCAATTGGTATCTCTACACTGTTGTGGGCAGATTTATCCAACCCATATGTATGGATTGTCTTGGCAGTGATGGTGATTTTTGGTGCAGTGGGTTGGGCCGATGACTGGATCAAGATTCGCTATAAAGACAATGCAGGCTTACCTGCCCGTAAAAAGTTCTTTTGGACCTCGCTTGCTTCATTGGGTGCAGGTATTGCGCTGTATGTAATTGCGCAGCAACAGACCAATCCTGTACATACCGCAAATATGCTGGATCTGCTAATTCCATTTTTTAAAGATTTAAGTATTCCTTTGTCGGTGATTCCGTTGGGTATTGGTTTTATTATTTTCACCTATTTGGTGATTAATGGTGCATCAAATGCCGTGAACCTAACCGATGGATTGGACGGTTTAGCGATTATGCCTGTGGTACTGGTTGCTGCAGGTCTAGGTGTATTTGCATATCTGGCTGGTGATGTCCGTTTTGCCAATTATTTACATATTCCTTATGTACGATTTGCCTCTGAATTGGTGGTGATTTGTGCAGCCATGATTGGCGCGGGTCTAGCCTTCCTTTGGTTTAATGCACACCCAGCACAGGTCTTTATGGGCGATGTGGGTGCATTATCATTGGGTGCAATGCTCGGTACAATTGCGGTCATGGTTCGTCAGGAAATTGTCTTTGCTATTATGGCTGGTGTGTTTTTGGTCGAAGCGATTTCAGTCTTCTTGCAAATTGGCTCCCTCAGAATGCGCAATAAACGCGTGTTCCTGATGGCGCCACTACACCACCATTATGAGAAAAAAGGCTGGCGTGAAACCCAAGTGGTGATTCGTTTTTGGATTATCACAATTATGCTGGTAGTTTTAGGGCTAATGACCTTAAAATTGCGTTAAGCAAAAAGTATGAAAAGAGTCGGTATTTGCCGGCTTTTTTTATGCCTGAGGTAATGTCTTGGAGAAAATAATGAATCTGCTCATGTGTCCTGTGTGTCGTGAGGCTTTAACTTTAAACGAAAGAACATGGCGCTGTGCGAATTCACATAGTTATGATGTGGCGAAACAAGGCTACGTCAATCTGCATGTCGTTCAACATAAGCACAGCAAAAATCCGGGGGATACGCCTGAGTCGGTACAAGCCCGCCGTGCCTTCTTAAGTGCAGATCATTACGCGCCTTTACAGCAAGCAGTGATCAATAAGGTGCGTGAGTTACGTATTGAAAATTTACTCGATATCGGCTGTGGTGAAGGCTATTACACCGATGCGATGCAGACTGAAGTGCTGCAATGTGTCGGTGTAGATATTGCAAAAAATGCAGTGCAAGTGGCTGCGAAAATCAATAAAAAGATTACTTGGGTTGTGGGTACAGGGGCAACTTTACCGGTGCTAGATCAATCAATTGATCTGTGTAGTAGTTTGTTTAGCCCGATTCCAAAACAAGAGATTTTAAGGGTGCTCAAACCGCAAGGATATTTGTTGGTGGTGACGCCGGCGCCTCAGCATTTATATGCAATGCGTGAGGCTTTGTTTGAAGAGGTGAAGCCGCATGAACCGAGCAAATTTGTAGAACAGTTGAGTGATGCATTTGACTTGGTGAGTGATGGTGTCGTCGATGCTGAACTTAAGCTTAATCAGCAGGATTTAAAAAACCTGATTGCGATGACCCCTTATGCCTATAAAGCAAAACAAGAGCGCCGTGAAGCTTTAGAGGCTCAAACAGCTTTTGAACTACACGCCCAGTATCAAATTTTACTGTTTCAGAAAAAAGCATAAGTATATAAAAGCCCGCAGATGCGGGCTTTTTTTATTGGACTTGATCAATCAAATGATCGAGCGCATCCGATTTAGGTTTTGGTTGTTCTTTGGGTACTTGCATGGTGGGTGGGGTGCTGTTCTTTGGAATCAACGCTTCCTCTTCACCTGGCAAATCATCAAAGTCACGCTCAGGAGCACGTGGAACCACCACCGGTGCAGGGCGATACAACGGTTGCGCCAAAGGTGGGGTTGGGCCTAAGTTGCTCTGTGGTGCTTCTTTCTGATGGCGTTGAATCGGCGCTTTGGCTTTGGCATCGAGCTGAACCCACGCCGAAGGTGTACCTTGTAAGGCTTTGGCCATGAAGTCTGTCCATATCGGGAGCGCAGCCACACCGCCGTATTCGCGGCGTCCTAAAGTCGTTGGTTGGTCGAAACCGACCCACGCTACGGTCACCAATTTGCCATTAAAGCCAGCAAACCAAGCATCTTTTGCATCATTGGTGGTTCCTGTTTTTCCGCCCAAGTCATCTCGTCCAATACGTAGCGCAGCACGGCCTGTACCATGTTGAATCACGTCTTTTAAAATATTCGCCATATCATAAGCAGAACTGGATTTTAAAATACGTTGCGCTTGGCGATAGTCACTGTTGATCTCAACTGGATTCGTCGATTTTTCAACAGGGTTCAGCTCTTGGTTGGTGACTTCAATTACTTCATCATCAGGCGTGATGGTGTCAGCAGACTGAGGATTTGATTCTTGTTGAGAGATACAACTGATACATGCATATTCAGGGTTGTTCTGATAAATGACCTTGCCATAGGCATCTTCAATACGATTGATGAAGTGCGGTTGAATACGATAACCGCCATTGGCAAAGGCTGAGTATCCAGTAGCCATTTGAATCGGTAAAACCTGAGGTGTTCCTAGTGCAATGGTGTAGTTACGGGGAATCTGTTCATCAGTTAAGCCAAAGTCCATGAACAATTGGCGTGTCCGTTCAATGCCCACAGTTTGTAAGAGTCGAACTGACACGGTGTTACGCGATAAATAGAGTGCACGACGCAATGGAATCATGCCTAAATAGCGACCATCGGCATTGCGTGGTGACCATTTCCCAATGGTGATTGGGCTGTCATTGACCATGCTATACGGTGTCATCCCGCGCTCTAAAGCGAGTGCATAGACAAAGGGTTTAATAATCGAACCTGGTTGGCGCCAGCCTTGTGTGGTTCGGTTAAATTTAGATTGATAAAAGTTATAACCACCGACCAGTGCTTCTACAGCGCCATTGTTTGGGTTAAGTGCAATCAGCTGGCCCTGAACTTTAGGCAGTTGCACCAAAGCCCATGAGGTTTTGTTGTCATTGGGGCGCAGACGTACAATGTCTTTTACTTTAACAATCTGAGATGCTCTTGATGGTGCACCGCCTACGGCATTCGCGTTGCGATAAGGACGTGTCCAAGACATGCCAGACCATGGTACGGTTACCGTTGAGCCATCTTGCATTAAGGCATCAAAACTATTTTGATTCACACGGGTAACTTCGGCAGGGAAGGTGTTGGCAAATGCACTAAAGCTACTTAAGGGTTTGTCATGAGCTTCCGCACCACGCCAACCATGACGACGGTCATAGGCTTCTAAACCATCTTGTACCGCTTGTTCGGCATAGGCTTGGCGTTCACTGTTGATGGTGGTGTAGACCTTATAACCAGAGTCAATGGCATGCTCGCCGAACTTTTCAATCAGTTCGCTGCGGACCATTTCACCGATGTAGGGAAATCGGTTACTTACCCCGCGGTCAGGCATATCGAGGTTAATTGGTTCAGCAATCCCTTTTTCATATTGGCTTTGGTTAATATAGCCTAGCTGCAGCATGCGACCCAAAATCCAGTTGCGACGTTCTAAAGCACGTTCGGGGTTGACCACTGGATTGTATTTAGACGGCGCTTTAGGCAGACCTGCAATCATTGCCATTTGTGCAATGCTGAGTTCGTCTAAGCTTTTGTTGTAGTAAATTTTAGCTGCCGCTGCGATACCGTAGGCATTTTTACCCAAGAAAATCTTGTTGACATAGAGGGTTAAGATTTCCTCTTTCGTCAAGTTTTGTTCAATTTTTCGGGCTAGAAAAACCTCAGTCAATTTACGTTTTAATGTACGCTCGGGACTGAGATAATAGTTTTTTGCCACTTGCATGGTGATGGTCGAGCCACCCGTTTGGACATTTGAGCCAGTAATACTTTCACTGACTGCACGTCCTAAACCTTTAAAACTGATACCACTATGCTCAAAAAAAGAAGAATCTTCCGCCGCTAAGAAGGCATGAATAAAACTTCGTGGGATCTGATCGTAATCTACGGGTACAGATAGCTTGCCACCGTATTCCGAAATGAGTTGGTTATCCGCACTATAAACTTGTAAAGGTTTTAGTAATGGCGCCTTTTTTAGAGTTGTCATTTGCGGCAAAGATGGGGCAATATAGAGATACATGCCATAAAAACCCATTGGAATTGAGACCAACATTATAATAATGATCAAAAAAAATGGATGAACACGGCCCGAACAAGATAGCTTTTTCATAACAAGTAAGTTTTAATAAGAGCTAATGGCAAACTAATTAGCGGTCAGTATATCCTGTACACATACGGAATGTTAGATGAGTTATTGTATCCGTATAAAATTATAGACGCGGACTAATTAGTGGGTTACTTTTTTTGGGGATAAAAAAATAATAGGAATGATACTGTGCTCAGGTTATATCGTAAGCCAAGTAAGGGGTTAATAGGAGTAGATATTAGTTCGACTTCTGTTAAGGTATTGGAACTTTCTGTTAAAAACAATCGGTATTGGGTGGAGAGCTATGCACTTGTCCCTTTACCAGAAGGAAGTGTGGTCGAAAAAAATATATTGAATCCAGAAGCAGTTGGTGATGCCCTCGAGCGTGCGGTAAATTTGGCCAATGTTCAATCGACAGACGTAGCACTGGCAGTTCCGACGTCCATGGTGATTACTAAAATCATTGAAATGGATGCCGATATGAACGATGACGAACGTGAAATTCAGATTCGTGATGATGCTGAGCAATATATTCCATTCCCTTTAGATGAAGCGAGTTTGGACTTTGAAGTCCTTCCAGACCGTTTAGCCAATCCAAATCGTGTCAATGTACTCCTCGTTGCAACCCGCATTGAAAATGTAGAGGCACGTGCCGAAGCATTGGAGTTGGGCGGTTTAACGCCTAAGATTGCCGATGTTGAAAGTTTCGCCATTGAAAATGCATTCAAAGTCTTTTCAGATACGCTTCCAATGGGCGTAAATACCGTTGGGATTTTAGACATTGGTCATACCATGACCACCTTGTCCGTTATGAGAAATAATAAAGTCATTTATACGCGTGAGCAGGTGTTCGGGGGGAAACAACTGACCCAGGAAATTCAAAACCGTTATGGTTTATCTTTTGCGGAAGCAGGGCGTGCCAAAAAAAGCCGTACTTTGCCTGATGATTATGATATTGAAGTCCTTGAGCCATTTCTTGAAGCTTTAGTGGAGCAAGCTGCACGCTCTATGCAGTTCTTCTTTGCGTCCTCTCAATTTAATGAGATCGACCATATTTTATTGGCAGGGGGGAATGCCAATATTCCAGGACTGGCGAAGTTATTACAACAAAAATTAGGTTATCGGGTCACCATTGCCAACCCATTTTTACAGATGGGCTTTTCTCCACAAATCGACATTAAAAAAATTGAAAATGATGCTTCATCACTCATGGTGGCATGTGGATTGGCATTGAGGAGTTTTGATTAATGGCAAAAATAAACCTACTCCCTTGGCGTGATGCGTTAAGAGAGAAACGAAAAAAAGAATTTATTGCCTATTGTGTTGGGGCTGCATTAGTTGGGGTTTTAGCTGTTGCTTTGGCGTGGTTTTTTTACAGTCAAAAACTTGAAGATCAAGAACAAGCCAATCAGTTGGTGGTGAGTACCAATCAAAACTTAGATGTCCAATTAAAGTCATTGGAAGGTTTGCAATAACAGCGAAATGCGATTGTTGAAAGGATGAAGTTGATCCAAGGCTTGCAAGGTCAACGTCCTGTGGCTGTGCGTTTGGTCGATGAAATGGTACGTGTTACACCGAGTAATATGTACATTATTAAGTTTGTGCGTACAGGTGATAAATTTACCATTGAAGGTAAAGCGGAAAGCCCGAATACAGTTGCGGAATTCTTACGTAATCTCGAAGCATCTGCGTGGTATCGCAATGCCTTTATGAATTCATTCTTGGTTGCTGAAGAGAAAAAAGATAAAGCACCAAGTTCTATCGTGCCACGTGTTGAAGAAACCTATGGCACCTTTGTGGTCACGGCAGATTTAGATGAGATTGCACAGCCAGTAGCGCCTGATGCGACTACACCTGAAGCCGCAAGCACAGTTAATAATTCAACAGCGGGGGCAGCACAATGAGTCGCGATGAATTTGAAGAATTAACATCAGAAAACCATGCTGTAGCCAAGAAAAAAATGACGGTTGATAAATTTTTTCAACAGTTTAATACCTTAGATCCAAACAATTACGGTAGTTGGCCCTTTTCAGTCAAATTGACTTGTTGGATCTTTATCATTTTAGTGATTGGGGCATTGGGTTATTTTGTCGTGATTAAGCCGAAGCTTGATGCGATTTCAAATGCACATGCGCAAGAGCAAAATTTACTGAATGAGTTTCGTGAAAAAGATTCAAAATTACGTAACTTGCAGCAATATCAAGCGCAATTGCAAGAAATGGAAGCCAATTTCAATCAGCAATTAGAACAGTTGCCGAAAGAAACTGAAATTCCTGGTTTGGTTGAAGATATCAACGTGAGCGGCGTAAATTCTGGATTAAAGTTTAAAAATATTCGTTTAGAGCCAGAAATTCGCCAAGAGTTCTTTATCGAACAACCGATTTCCATTGAAGCGACGGGTGATTATCATTCTTTTGGTTCATTTGTCAGTGGAATTGCAGCTTTGCCGCGTATTGTGACCTTGCATGACTTCGATATCTCAGCATCAAGTAATAATGAGAAAAAGACGGATATTCCGCAAATTTCATATAGTGTAAAAGCGAAAACCTACCGTTATGTCGGGGCGACAGCTGCTGCAGGTGTGGAAAATACAGCCAAAGCAGATGCAGGAGGTGCTCAGTAATGAAATATCAAAATCTCATGCTTAGTCTCTGCGTAGGACTATTCCTTGTCGGTTGTGATTCACGTATTGATGCGGTCAATATGCAAATGGCTGAAATTCGCAATCAGCCACCATTGCCGATTGAGCCTGCGCCAGATTTTCCACCTGTCCCGACTTTTAATTATGCCGCACATCAATTAAAGAGCCCGTTCATGCCAAGCTCATTAGCGGCTGAACTGAAGATTATGGCTGGAAAGCGTGTTTATCCAAACCTAGCTCGCCAATCACAACCCTTGGAAAGTTATGCGATTGAATCGCTGAACATGAAAGGCAGCATGCGCGGTCAAAATGGACAAATTTTGGCGTTGATTCAAACACCAGATGGTGAAATTGAACGCGTGCAGCGTGGTAGTTATTTGGGGATGAATCATGGTCGTGTGATTAATATCACCGCTACACAAATTGATTTGATTGAAATTATTCCGGATGGGCGTGAGGGCTATGTCGAGCGCCCGAGAAGCCTAGTATTAATTGGGCCGGCGCCTTAAAAAAGGAAAAGGAATAAAAATGAAAAATAGTGTTAAAGATTTTATATTTGGGGATGGCAATACGATGAACCATATGTTCCGTCAGTTTTCAATGGGTGCAATTGCAATGGCGGTGATGCAGGCTGCAAGTGCGCAAGTCAGTATTACGAATATTGTGCCGATGCAAATTCCGGGACAGGGAACAGAAATTCGTGTCATGTTCAACGGTTTGCCACCACAGCCGCAAGCCTATCAGTTGGAACAGCCATCACGTTTGGTTTTGGATTTTGATAAAGCACAGCAGAGCTTAAAACAAGGCAGCATTGCGGTGGCAACGGCTGAAGCAAGTACAGTAGATGTAACTTCAGATGCGCAGCGTTCACGTTTAACTGTAAATTTGGCTGATGCCGGTGCATTTACTACACGTGTTGAAGGTAATACCTTTATTCTGAAAATTAACTCAGTTAACCCAGCGCTAGCAACACCTGTTGCTGCAGCGCGTTCAGAGCAAGGTATTTCAAATATTGGATTCCAACGTGGTTCAGACGGCGAAGGCCAAGTTGTCATTGATTTAAAAGGTAGCAATACCCCTGTCGATGTGAAACAACAAGGCAGTAAAATTGTGGTGCGCGTTTTGGGGAATAAAATTCCTGCCCACTTATCGCGCCGTCTCAATGTGAATGATTTCGCAACGCCTGTATCGACCATCGATGCACAAAACGATGGCAGTAACGGCCTGATCACGATCCAATCGAATGGCAGTTTTGAATATATGGCTTATCAGGCTGAAGATAAGCTCACCATTAGTTTAAAGCGTCCTGAAGATAAAAATCCAATGAAGCCTAAAGCACCAAGTGCTTATACAGGCAAAAAGATTTCTTTAGATTTTCAAGATATTGAAGTGCGACGTGTATTACAGCTCTTGGCTGATTTTACAGGCATTAACATGGTGGCTTCGGACACAGTACAAGGCAATATTACCTTGCGCCTTAAAGATGTACCTTGGGATCAAGCACTTGATATCATTATGAAAACCAAGAACTTGGATAAGCGGCGTAGTGGTAATGTGATTTGGATTGCACCTGTAGCTGAACTGATCAAATCTGAGGAAGATGAAGCTAAAGCCATTGCACAAAGCATTAAGCTTGCACCGATTCAAACTGATTATATTCAATTGAGTTATGCAAAATCGGCGGATGTGTTGAAATTGTTAGAAGACTCCCGTGACAGTAAAGGCAGTGTGTCGAATCGTACAGCGGGTTCGGAGTCATTGGCTTTAGAAAGCTTATTGAGTGCTCGTGGTAGTGCAGTTTCTGACTCGCGTACCAATACGCTCATTATTAATGATACGCAGCAAAATATTGACAAGATTCGTCGCATGATTGACTTGCTGGATGTGGCGGTGAAACAAGTGATGGTTGAAGCCCGTATTGTCACAGCAACTACTGACTTTTCTCGCGAATTGGGGATTAAGTGGAGTGCGAAGAAGCTGAGCGGTAGCCCAGTATGGGGCGGGGATTTCCAGCCAAGTTTTGATTTGGGTGTGGATTTAGCAACAAACACTGCTGGTACGTTTAACTTTGGTTTATTGAAAATTTCAGACTATATGTTAAACCTTGAACTAACCGCACTTCAAGCGGATGGTCATGGTGAAGTGTTATCAGCGCCTAAAGTACTTACTGGCGATAAACAGAAAGCCTATATCTTGCGTGGTACAGAGATTCCTTATCAAACTTGGAGTGCGACAGAAGGCTTAAAAACCGAGTTCCGTGCGGCTAACTTAAAGTTAGAAGTGACTCCAAGCATTACCCCAGATGGCAAAGTTCAAATGGCACTCATGGTTGAGAAAGACTCCATTGGTGCGATTACTAGTGATGGTATTGCGATTGATACCAGTGAGTTGCAAACCAATGTATTGGTTGCAGATGGTGAGACCGTCGTGCTCGGTGGTATTTTTGATGATGTGAAACGCAATGATTATCAAAAAGTACCATTCTTAGGTGATTTACCCGTAGTTGGTAATTTATTTAAGAATAATACCAAAACTACCATGCAAACTGAGTTGCTGATTTTTGTGACACCACGAATTGTTAATGACAGTGTTTCAAGAAATCATTAATATATTTTCAATTTGAACAAATCTAAAAGGTGACTCCTTGCCAAGCAAAGAGTTTGAAACCCTACCAAATATTTATTTGGTAGGGCCTATGGGGGCTGGAAAAACAACGGTAGGACGACATTTAGCTGAACTGTTAGGGCGCGAGTTTCTTGATAGCGATCATGAGATTGAGCGTAAAACAGGGGCAACGATTCCATGGATCTTTGAAAAAGAGGGTGAGCTTGGGTTTCGTAGTCGTGAAACGGTTGTAATCGATGAGTTAACCTCCCGACCCAACTTGGTCTTGGCCACAGGTGGTGGGGCGGTGACTCAGGCTCCAAATCGCGTATTCCTAAAACAACGGGGTATCGTTGTTTATCTTTATACTCCTGTAGAGATTCAACTACAGCGAACCTATCGTGATAAAAATCGCCCACTGCTTCAAGTGGAGAATCCTGAACAAAAGTTAAGTGACTTACTCAACGTTCGAGATCCTTTATATCGTGAAGTTGCCCATTATATTATCGAGACCAATCAAGGGGCTGCACGTGATCTTGCGCAGCGTATCTTAAACTTGATTCTTGTGAAGTAGTTTTGATTCAGTTTTGAAGTGATTTGATCCATGCAAACCTTATATGTTGAACTTGGCGAACGCCGTTACCCGATCTTTATTGGTAGTGACTTAGATCCGAAAGCTTTACTTGAGCCGTATATTTATGGGCGCCAAGTGATGATTGTGAGTAATGAAACGGTCGCGCCTTTGTATTTAGCACGTTACGTGGCAGCAATTGAAGCGTTGGGAAAAACAGTTGCAACGTGTATTTTGCCCGATGGTGAAAAGTATAAGAATATTGAGCACCTCAACCTGATTTTTGATGCATTGTTAGCGTCAGGCTTCAACCGTGATTGTACAGTTTTAGCTTTAGGTGGTGGTGTGATTGGAGATATGGCGGGCTTTGCTTCAGCATGCTTCCAGCGTGGGGTCTATTTTATTCAGGTGCCAACGACACTTCTTTCACAGGTTGATTCGAGTGTCGGTGGTAAAACAGGGATTAATCATCCACTGGGTAAAAATATGATCGGGGCATTTCAGCAACCGCAAGTGGTCTTGGCGGATATGTCTCAACTTAAAACGCTGCCACCACGTGAGTTATCAGCAGGTTTGGCAGAAGTGATTAAGTACGCACTCTTGGGCGATGCTGACTTTCTCACTTGGTTGGAACAACATATGGATGCTTTGGTGCAGGGTGATGAAGCTGCACTGGCTGAAGCCGTATATCGCTCTTGTGCCCATAAAGCGCGTATTGTCGCCAATGATGAAAAAGAACAAGGTGAGCGTGCCTTATTGAATCTTGGACATACTTTTGGACATGCGATTGAATCTTATCTAGGCTATGGTGAATGGCTCCATGGTGAGGCTGTGGCAACAGGTATGGTGATGGCAGCAGATCTATCGCAGCGTATGGGATGGATCAGCGCAGAAGATTTGGTGCGTACAAAAAATATCATTCAACGTGCGAATTTACCGATAGTATGTCCGCAGATTCCCCTTGATGACTTTTTGGCATATATGGCGCATGATAAAAAAGTATTGAATGGGCAGGTTCGTTTGGTTTTGATGCAAGCGGTAGGGCAGGCCATCATTACCAAAACATTTGATGTAGAATTGATGAAACAGGCGATTTTAGCCAACCAAGAGCAGGCATAACTTTATTATGGCAACAACCCTTCGAACCCAGTGGCAGACAAAGCAAAATTATATTTGGCTTGCATTCGGAGGGGCATGCTTGTTTGGAGCATTAGTCTTTTGGGCCATTACAGATCAAGAGGCTGTGGTTGAGGTAGAAAAAAAGGCTGAATCCGAAGTTGAGTTGCAAATTCAGCCAGAAAAAGTCGCAACAACCGCCCATTTAGGCTCATTCCTCGATGAAGTAAAACCTTTGGATATGACGACACGTGTTGTAGCAATCGCGCAGCATGAAGCTGAATTCCGCGGTACCAAGTTTATTCAGGAAAATAAAAAGAACAGTACAATTGAACTGTTTAGAGTTTCAGAAGAAGCGATTATTAAGCGTTTTTTGCAGAGGCAATCTGATCGTCAGGCTTTTAGCTACTTAAGACTGACAGGTGAAAACCAAATTGAGCAATATGTGCTGATCTATGGTGTATATAAAAATGCCAATGAGGCGCAAAAGACATTGGTGGATTTAAAACTGACGTTGCCGAAGTCGGTGCAACCCAAAGTTGAAAAAATTGAAAGTTATGCTGAATATGTCAATGACCTCGGTTCTGATGAACTTGGACTTAGCAATAAGCTCTATGCCGTGCAGTTGAAACCAGCCGCTGTGCCCGTGATTGATGAAGCCGCGCTTGCTGCGCGTCAACAAGTGGCACGTGCAGCAGTTGCACAAAATAAACAATCGACAACATCGACGACGGTTACTCGTCGTGATGCGGATGGAAATGTGGTTGATGTGCAAAATTCACAAACAAGCGTAGATAATGCGCCACAAAATAAAACAAATGAACCTGAAGTGACCGACCCCTTTAATTAAAATTGGTTCATTATGGCGCATCAAAAAATGTAAATACCATATGTGCACAAATATAGTGCAATAAATTGATTGTCTTCGAACTAGATTTTTACTTAAAAAACACAAACCTAATAAAACTAAAGCGCTTAACATACAAAATTAATAATTGGCACAAAATTTGCTTTAATGGTGCATGAATTGAGTTGATGTCACTGTTTTGGCGCAAAAAAGATTCGATTTATGAGCGAAATAGTAGCGGCCAAGTGCCTTAAATAAGTGCGTGACTGCTGCATACATTTTTTCAATTAAGACATGCATAAAGACGAAAATCAGTCTATCTTGGGTGTGAAGAAAAAATGCTGTACTTCAATCAGAATCTGAATATGAGTCAATTGAACGAATCGGCAAGAAGTAATTAGATTGTTAGACGCCCGACAGGGCCTGTAGAAAGAAGGGTACGCTATGCACATGCCATCGCCTAATACTGTAGCTCCCGCTCAAGGTTTATACCAACCGGATGAGTTTAAAGATAACTGTGGTTTTGGTTTAATCGCCCATATGCAGGGTGATGCAAGCCATGATCTTGTCAAGACTGCTATGCACAGTCTGAGCTGTATGACCCACCGCGGTGGTATTGCTGCAGATGGTAAGACAGGGGATGGTTGCGGTTTACTCTTAGCAATGCCGAAACAGTTTTTCCGTGAAGAAGCGAAAAAACTCAGTGATATTACACTCAGTGAGGTTTTTGCTGTCGGTACGGTGTTCTTAAGCCTCGATCCAGCAATTGCAACACATGCAAAACAAATTCTAAGCAAAGAAATTGAATCTGAAGGTTGCCGAGTATTGGCGTGGCGTGTGGTCCCGACCAATAACGATGCTTTGGGTTCGATTGCGATGCAGTCACTTCCTGCATTTGAACAAATTATTGTGAACTGCCCAATGGGTGTATCTGAAGTTGAGTTTAACCGTAAACTTTTCTTGGCACGCCGCCGTGCAGAACAGCAGCTTACTAATGATGCTTCATTTTATGTAACTACATTATGTTCAACAGTGATTAGCTATAAAGGCTTGATGATGCCTGAAGCGATTGCTGATTTTTACACAGACTTGGCAGATCCACGTCTTGAGTCACATATTGTGGTGTTCCACCAACGTTTCTCGACCAATACTTTGCCGCGTTGGCCTTTGGCTCAGCCATTCCGTTATCTTGCACACAATGGTGAAATTAATACCATTACTGCGAACCGTAACTGGGCGATGGCGCGTACGCCAAAGTTTGAAAACCCATTATTGCCTGGTTTAACTGAGCTTAACCCAATCGTGAACCGTACTGGCTCGGATTCTTCAAGCTTAGATAACATGCTTGAAATTCTTGTGGGCGGCGGTATGGACTTGTTCCGTGCATTGCGTATGTTGGTTCCGCCAGCATGGCAGAACGTGGAAACTTTAGATGCTGATTTACGTGCATTCTATGAGTTTAACTCGAAGCATATGGAAGCGTGGGATGGTCCTGCGGGTCTCGTGATTCAAGATGGTCGTCATGCAATTTGTATGTTGGACCGTAATGGTTTACGTCCAGCACGTTGGGTAATTACTAAAAATGGTTACATCACACTGGCATCTGAAATTGGTGTATGGGGCTACGAGCCTGAAGACGTTATTTCTAAAGGTCGTGTCGGTCCAGGTCAAATCCTAGTGATCGATACCTTCACAGGTAAAATGCTCGACACTAAAGATGTCAGCACGCATTTGAAAAAAATGCGTCCTTACCGTGAATGGTTACGTGAAAACTCAGTTCGTGTACAAGGTAGTCCAGAGCTTGAAGAATATTTATGTGATCAAGGCTTAAAAGGCGACGACCTTAAAGCATCACAAAAAATGTTTATGGTGACCTTTGAAGAGCGTGACCAATTGCTTCGCCCAATCGCTGAAAGCGGTCAGGAAGCAGTGGGTTCAATGGGTGATGATACGCCAATGGCGGTTTTGTCTCGCCAAGTACGTCATGTGTCGGATTACTTCCGTCAACAGTTTGCTCAGGTCACTAACCCACCAATCGATCCATTACGTGAATCGATTGTGATGTCATTGGAAACGTGTTTAGGCCGTGAGCAAAACGTTTTTGAACAAAGCCCTGAGCATGCAGATCGTTTGATCATTTCAAGCCCAGTGTTGTCAAATTCGAAAATGCATCAAATCCGTACGCTGGGTCGTAAGGGTTATGAAATTGCAGATATCGATTTAAATTATGCGGAAGATGAAGGTCTAGAAGCCGCAATTGCGCGTATCTGTGAAGAAGCAGCGCAAGCGATTCGCGACGGTAAAACCTTATTGGTGCTGTCTGATAAGAAAATTCGTCAAGGTTTCTTGCCTGCCAATGCATTAATGGCAACTGGTGCTGTGCATCACTATTTAATTAATGTCGGTTTGCGTACGGATGCCAACATTATTGTTGAAACAGCATTGGCGCGTGATCCGCATCAATTTGCGGTTATTTTAGGCTTTGGTGCGACAGCAATTTATCCTTACCTTGCTTATGACGTGATCAATGACTTGGTTGCAAAAGGTGAGCTATTGGGTGACCCAATCCAAGCGCAAGTGAATTTCCGTAAAGGCATTGAAAAAGGCTTGTTAAAAGTCCTTTCAAAAATGGGGATTTCTACGGTTGCCTCTTACCGTGGTGGTCAGTTGTTTGAAGCGGTGGGTCTGTCTGAAGAAGTGGTTTCAAAATGCTTCACGGGTGTACCAAGCCGTATCAAAGGTGCAACCTTTGTTGACCTTGAAAATGACCAAAAGAAATTGGCTGAAACTGCATGGAAAACACGTAAACCAATCGATCAAGGTGGTTTGCTGAAATTTGTTTTCGACAAGGAATACCATGCGTTCAACCCAGACGTGATCAATGCTTTGCATAAATCAGTGCGTTCTGGTCAATATGCAGACTTTAAAGAATATGCTGAGCTGGTGAATAACCGTCCAGTGGCAACAATTCGCGACCTATTAAAGTTAAAAACAGATAACTCGATTGCTCTAGATCAAGTGGAGTCTGTAGAAGCGATTTTACCGCGCTTTGACTCTGCAGGCATGTCTTTAGGTGCATTGTCTCCTGAAGCGCATGAGGCGATTGCGATTGCGATGAATACCATTGGTGGCCGTTCAAACTCGGGTGAGGGCGGTGAAGATCCAGCGCGTTATGGCACCATTCGTAACTCGAAAATCAAACAGATTGCATCAGGTCGTTTTGGTGTAACGCCTGCGTATTTAACCTCTGCTGAAGTCTTGCAGATTAAAGTGGCGCAAGGGGCTAAACCGGGTGAAGGTGGTCAATTACCAGGTGGTAAAGTGAATGGCTTAATTGCACGTTTACGTTATTCGGTACCGGGTGTAACCCTAATTTCTCCGCCACCGCACCATGACATTTACTCGATTGAAGATTTATCACAATTGATCTTTGACTTAAAACAAGTCAATCCTCAAGCGATGGTTTCAGTGAAACTGGTGTCTGAGCCGGGTGTAGGCACCATTGCAGCAGGTGTGGCAAAAGCCTATGCTGACTTCATTACCATTTCAGGTTATGACGGTGGTACAGCAGCCTCTCCATTGTCTTCAATTCACCATGCAGGTTCGCCTTGGGAGTTGGGTCTTTCTGAAGCGCATCAAGCACTTCGTGTCAATGACCTGCGCGGTAAAGTTCGTGTTCAAACCGACGGTGGTTTGAAAACCGGTCTAGATGTGGTGAAAGCAGCCATTTTAGGTGCAGAAAGCTTTGGCTTTGGTTCTACGCCAATGATTGCTTTAGGTTGTAAATACCTGCGTATTTGTCACTTGAATAACTGTGCAACGGGTGTTGCAACTCAACAAGATCATTTACGCCAAGAACATTATATTGGCGAGCCACAAATGCTCATCAACTTCTTCACCTTCATTGCTGAAGAAACACGTGAGTGGCTGGCAGCGTTGGGTGTTTCAAGCCTTAAAGACTTGATTGGTCGTACAGATTTGCTTGAAATGCTTCCAGGTGAAACGGAGAAACATGCGCACCTTGATTTGAGCGCATTACTGGAGTCACATCCTTCTGCGCAAGGTAAGGCGCAGTACTGTGAAGTTGAAGGTAACGCACCGTTTGATAAAGGCTTGCTTGCTGAGAAAATGGTGGCAGAAATGCTACCAGCAATTGAAGCTGGGACCACAGGTGAATATCACTTCACCATTGGTAACTGTGACCGTTCAATTGGTGCACGTATTTCAGGTGAGATTGCGCGTCGTTATGGCAACCTCAGCATGGAAGCGCACCCAGTGAAGATGAACTTGGTAGGTACTGCGGGTCAATCCCTCGGTGTTTGGAACGCAGGTGGTTTGCACATTCGATTAGAAGGTGATGCGAACGACTACGTGGGTAAAGGCATGGCAGGTGGTCGTGTGTCGATCTTCCCGCCAAAAGGTTCGCCTTTCCAAACTCAAGAAACGGCAATCATTGGTAACACTTGCTTATACGGTGCAACGGGCGGTAAATTGTTCGCGGCAGGTACAGCAGGTGAGCGTTTTGCAGTACGTAACTCGGGTGCTTTCGCTGTAATTGAAGGTGCAGGCGATCACTGCTGTGAATATATGACGGGCGGTATCGTGACCGTACTTGGTAAAGTGGGACATAACTTCGGTGCAGGTATGACAGGTGGTTTTGCGTACGTTCTTGACCTTGATAATGACTTCGTTGATCATTACAACCACGAGCTAATTGAGCTGAATCGTATTTCGACTGAATCGATGGAAGAACATAAAGAGTTCTTAAGCCGTATCTTAGATGAACACATTGCTGAGACTGGTAGTGCTTGGGCGTACAAGATCCGTAACGAGTTTGATTTCTACAGTCGTAAATTCTGGTTGGTGAAACCGAAAGCTGCCAACTTACAGACTTTGTTGAAAACCACTCAAGCTGATCCACAATAATTCCACTACTGCTGATACATAGGCAGGTGCAGACGATAGATAAACGGGCTGCACCTACCCACGGAGAGAGACATGGCAGAGCGCCTAAACAATGACTTTCAATTTCTGGATGTAGCACGCCAAGATCCAGAGAAAAAAGAGATTCAGGTCCGCAAAGCAGAGTTTGTGGAAATTTATAAACCTTTTACAGCGGAAGTGGCAGCAAATCAGACCCACCGTTGTTTAGGGTGTGGTAACCCATATTGTGAATGGAAATGTCCAGTACATAACTACATTCCAAACTGGTTAAAGTTGATTGCTGAGGGTCGTATTTTCCAAGCAGCAGAGCTGTGTCACCAAACCAACACGCTACCAGAAGTGTGTGGTCGTGTTTGTCCGCAAGACCGTTTATGTGAAGGGGCTTGTACCTTAAACGATGGTTTTGGTGCAGTGACCATTGGTAACGCTGAAAAATATATCAATGACACTGCGTTTGCACTGGGCTGGCGTCCAGATATGTCTTCAGTAAAGTGGACAGATAAAAAAGTCGCGATCATTGGTGCAGGCCCTGCGGGTCTAGGCTGTGCTGATATTTTGGTGCGTAGCGGGGTTAAACCTGTTGTATTCGACAAACGCCCTGAAATTGGTGGTCTACTGACCTTTGGTATTCCAGAATTTAAAATGGAAAAAGATGTGATGAAGCGTCGCCGTGAAATTTTTACGGGTATGGGCGTGGAATTCCGTTTAAATACTGAAATTGGGACAGATGTCACCATCGATCAACTACTTGCAGAATACGATGCGGTGTTTATGGGTATGGGTACTTATACCTATATGAAAGGCGGCTTTGCAGGTGAAGACCTTAATGGTGTCTATGATGCATTGGATTTCTTGATTGCCAATGTCAACCGTACTCAAGGTTGGGAAAAAGACCCAAGTGAGTACATCAGTGTTGAAGGTAAAAAAGTGATTGTTCTTGGCGGTGGTGACACAGCAATGGACTGTAACCGTACCTCTATTCGTCAGGGTGCAGAAGTGGTAAGCTGTGCATACCGTCGTGACGAAGAAAACATGCCAGGTTCACGTCGTGAAGTGCAAAATGCCAAAGAAGAAGGGGTGAACTTCTTGTTTAACCGTCAACCGATTGAAATCGTCGGTGAAAATGGCAAAGTCACGGGCGTGAAAGTGGTTACGACTCAACTTGGCGAGCCTGATAGCCGTGGTCGTCGCAGTCCAGAACCAATTCCGGGTTCAGAAGAAATTTTACCGGCAGATGCGGTGTTATTGGCATTTGGTTTCCGTACCAGCCCTGCGGATTGGTTTACAAATGTGAATATTAACCTTGATGGTTCGGGTCGTGTGGTTGCAGCTGAACAGCAAACTTATAAATTCCAAACCTCAAACCCGAAAATCTTTGCGGGTGGTGATATGGTTCGTGGTTCAGACCTTGTTGTCACAGCGATTTGGGAAGGCCGTCAAGCAGCTGAAGGTATTTTGGATTATTTAGACATTTAATCTAAATCGTTCAACACAAAAACCCGCTTCGGCGGGTTTTTTTATTGATCACTGTTTGCCTGAGATGATATGAAAGAGGTGGGTCGGGATAAATCGAAAAAGATCTGGTGGAGAGTCTGATAAAAATGGACGAATTTGCAAATGCACTAAGCATTTTTGCCATATGTGAATGGCCTCTAAATTCAGATACTGAAGATCGCTCGGTTAAATGTTAGGAAATGGACATGACTCAAGTGACGACAGAAAAACTATATCAACATCGTCCAAAAGCTCAGGGTATTACGATTCGGCGTTTGCAATTCAACCCCAAAGCCATTCGTCGGCATTATTTTGCCAATTCACCAGTCATGTCGCATTTGCTGACGGCATTGTCTTCGACGTTTCCCATCGGTGAGCAGTTCTTTGTGCATAGTGTGCGCAATGTACGTGACCAAGTGAAGGATGAAAATCTGCAAGCGCAGATTGCGGCATTTATTGGTCAAGAGGCGATGCATTCTCAAGCACACACGGCATTTAATACGGCATGGCGCCGTGATGATTATAATCTCGACCGTTTTCAGGCGTGGTTGGCGCGTAAAGATGATTATGTGAAAAATCTGCATCCTAAAATTCAGCTCGCAATCACCTGCGCTTTTGAGCATTTTACCGCACTTCTAGGCGGCTATATCTTAAGACATCCTGAGGTATTGAGTACCTTGGATGATGATGCGGTTAAACTCTGGGTGTGGCATGCCATTGAAGAAATTGAGCATCGCGCAGTTGCATTTGATGTTTATCAAGATGTGTATGGTGATGACAAGATTCGCCGTTTAATTATGCGCAGTGTAACGACAGGCTTTGCCAGTTTAACTTTTTACTCGGCCAGCCGTTTATTTTTACAAGATCGTAAAAAGAGTATACCGAAATTGGGCGGGAATCTCTTTGGGTTGTATTTACTGGCGAAGATGTTTGTACAATTACTGCCTGAATATCTGTCCTATTATAAAACCAATTTTCATCCCTCTGACATTGATTACAGCCAACTGTTGAAATACTGGAAAACTCGTTTAGCAGAAGACTATCAATTAGAAGGTTTTCAGCAGGAGTTGCATGCGGTTGTTTAATGTTAAGTATAAGAAATGAGTAATAAAAACCGAGTGAAGTTCACTCGGTTTTTTCATTTTTAGATGCTTTAACTAAAAGCAACAAAAGGATAATCAAATGTGTTTACAATCAGGTTATTGCAATAAATACAAAAGAAAGAGGATAGCTGAATGAATTTTATGAAAAAAACTGCTGTCGTTGTTACCCTCGCGAGCACGTTAACGCTATCGGGCTGTGGTTATAATACCTTGCAGGTCAAAGATGAGGCAGTTACAGCTGCGTGGTCGGAAGTACAAAACCAATATCAACGCCGTGCAGATTTGGTGCCAAACTTGGTGAATGTGGTAAAGGGTTATGCTAAACATGAAGAGCAAGTCCTAACCGAAGTCACACAAGCTCGTGCCAATGTGGCAGGTTTAAAAGTCGATAAAGAAGTATTAGAAGACCCTGCATTATTCCAAAAATATCAAGAAGCGCAGGCGCAAATGACAGGAGCATTGTCGCGTTTAATTGCGGTCTCAGAAAACTATCCAGATTTAAAAGCCAATGAACAATTCCGTGATTTGCAGGTTCAACTCGAAGGTACCGAAAATCGCATTGCGGTGGCGCGTAATCGCTATATTACTACGGTGCAAGACTTTAACTCCTATTCACGCCAGTTCCCACAAGTCATGACCGCGAAGGTGATTGGGATGGACACCAAACCGAACTTTAGTGCAGAGCAAAGCGCGCAAAAAGCACCAACAGTGTCATTTAACTAGCGGTGACTTAAAGTAATCGCAACCATAGGGTGAATGAATGATAGGGCAGCAGCAGTTCTTACAGTTTTCGTATAAATGGATGGTTGCATTCATTTTATCAGGACTGTTGTGTCTAAGTTCTTTAACATGGGCAGAGGTTGCTACAGCGACAGATGATGCTGAGGAAACAGTCGTTGCTGGAAAGATGATTCAAGGTCAGCAAGCGGCGAGTTTTAATAATGTAAGCTCTACCAATGCTGATGCGGTGTCACAACCGCTCGTTGCCAATGATATGGCAGAAGGTGAATCGATACGGGCATTACCGACTTTAAATGAACCCGTGATCGATCAAGCACATATTTTAAGTGCTGAAGATAAGCAAACCATTGGCCAAAAAATTCGTGCCTTGCATGACACAGGAAAAGCCCAAATAGGCGTGGTGATTGTCCCGACTACAGGTCAAGAGGATATTTTTGGTTTTGCCATGCGTATTGCAGACCAGTGGCAGCTCGGTTCAGCAAAACAGGACAATGGGTTGCTGATAGCAATTGCCGTTAATGACCGGCGTATGCAGATTCTTACGGGTTATGGTTTGGAAGGCGTCATTCCTGACATTATTGCGAATCGCATTATTAACCAACAAATCACACCGTATTTTAAGCAAGCTCAGTATGCTCAAGGGATCAATGCGGGGCTTTCTGAAATTGAACGGATATTAAATCTTGATCCTGAAGTTGCAGCCCAAGCGGCGCAAGAACTACAAGAACGCCAAGATCAAGCTATTCGAGAGCAGGAAGCCAAAAGTAAAACTTTTAGTACGGCTTTATTTATCTTAATTGCTGGCGCAATAGGATCTTTTGTCGTGGGTAAACGTTTAAGTGCCTCGACTGCAGCAGTTGCAGGCATCGTGGCTGGTTTGGTGAATGGAGCAGGCTTAATCACCAGCTTACTGATTGGTGGTGGGATTTTCTTTTTACTCATCACGACCTTAGCCCAAACGATTTTTCAGCTCTTTCTCTCCTCTGGCGGTGGAGGCGGGCGCGGAGGTCGTGGTGGCGGTGGTTTTGGTGGTGGTGGATATAGTGGCGGGGGCGGCGGCTTCGGCGGTGGAGGAGCATCAGGGTCATGGTAACAACGACTGAAACGACGGAAATCGTCACTAAACCAAAGCTAGATGAAGTTGTACAACCGAGTATTAAGCGTTGGCTAAAGCATTTACTGCATATGCCAGCGAGCAAACGCTTTTTTAATCAGCAAGATCAACATGCGATTGCGCAAGCGGTGACTGAAGCCGAACAAGGCCATGTTGGTGAAATTCAAGTGGTGATCGAAGGACATATGCCCGCACGAGAAGCCTATTATTTAGATACTCGTGGACGTGCAAAACAGCTTTTTGCTGAGCTTGGTGTGTGGGATACCGAATTGAATAGTGGTATTTTGCTTTACTTGAACTTGTGTGAGCGCAAAGTCGAGATTGTGATTGACCGTGGGATACAGCAAGCCACCACACAGGAGGTATGGAATGAGGTCTGTCAGAGTGTTATTAAAAAAATGTCA
Organism: Acinetobacter sp. SwsAc2; assembly: GCF_013391465.1. NCBI lineage: Bacteria > Pseudomonadati > Pseudomonadota > Gammaproteobacteria > Moraxellales > Moraxellaceae > Acinetobacter > Acinetobacter sp. SwsAc2. The sequence goes on from NZ_JACBEZ010000001.1 coordinate 245,082, forward strand.
CAGCAACAGTATCGGCAGGCTTTAGTCGATGGCGTAACTCAAATCGGGACTATTTTGGATCAATTCTATGCCAATAAAATAGAAGACAAAGCTGATGAATTGAGCAATTCGCCAATTATGTTGAACTAGAAAGAGGGAAGTTGACAATATTTGTCAGTTTTTTACATAAAAATACAATGTTCAAAAATAAATTTTTAAATAGTGAAATAAAGTGCTGTTTTTTATTTGAAAATAAATATAATAAAAGTTGGCATAATACATGCTAATTACAAAGTAGCTTAAAAAGCTTATAAAAAATTAACAAAACATTTGTGGAGAATGTTATGAAATCAGTTCAAAAGGGTTTCACCCTTATCGATACTCCATAAGTGTCCACATAAAATGAACAATCCATAAGTAAGTCAATATGGACATCATCGAATAATCGACAGATCCGTTCCCGCTATGAAGCAGAAATATTCCTTTGCTCTTCTTTTGTTTCTTCCTACATTGATTCATGCACAAGCGTTAGACTTAATTCAATATTCAGATATTTCATCAATTCCTCAAATTGCTTTGAATCCAAAAATCCAAACAGAACTTCAAACATTGTTAAAGCATGATTATCTAAAATTTCAATCTAATTTCGATAATTACTCAGCGCCCTATTTACTAAAGACAGATGAGGCTCTGTATTATGAAGGTCGGTCTGGAAGCAGTTTAGATGCTTCATCAGCGATTGTTTTTAAAGATGGGCGATTGTTTGCTGCAATTTATTTTGCCAAAACCAAGACGTTAAAATACTTTAGCAATGATGCAAGTTGCTCAAAACAGTTACATCCTGCGATTCAAGTCTTTGCTCAGCAGCGTGAAATTCAAAGTATTGAGTATGTGACAGCAAGAGTGGAAAGCGCTTTAAAATATCATCTTGGTTTAGCTGCTCAATGTGAGGCTTATATAGAAAAACTAAAGAAAGGAAACTCAAGCTTTTTGAACATCTAAACCAAGATGAAAAATCTATAATGGCTCAATGGAAAGGTAAGTGAGTCGTATAAAATAAACGGGGAATATTTTTCCTTCAATAAGCTCAGGAAACTGTTGGCTGAGACTTCGGCGTGAGCTTAGTCGGACGCTTGTCGAAGCCATTGTGTGACAATATACTCCTATGGGCTAACTTATACTCAACTTACACAAATTATGTTGTGTAACGTATGTAACATGTTGAAATTGTTAAAAAATAGGATAACTAAAAATGCAACAGACTGAATTAAAACAATTACCAGACTGGTTATTAGAACAGTTACCCAAAATAACTGAACCAGCAATTTTATCACTGTGGGATACGAAACTTGTGGTCACTTACCCTGATCGTATGGAAGCAATTCACGAAAGCTTAAAAGACCTACAACACCAGATCCATCATGTCAAACCTAAAGATTCACAGATTCTACCAGAGGGTTATCAATATTTTGGTGAGGATAAAGAGAGTGGTTGCCTATTTTTTAAAACCTCTGAGCATCTTCCTAGTAGTTTTTTTCCTACACCGATAAAAAAAATTTGAGCATTTACAATCTGCTTTACAGACTGCCTTCATTATGGGTTATACCTCCAAGTTGCATGGTGGTGGAAATAAATCGACGTATTGGATCACGTTTGCAGATATTCAAGTAGGCGTAAATGCAGCACAAAGTATTGGTGAAGTCTACGCCCTGCTCAACCCACATTATGATATGTCTAATTCTGCTGAATACCCATTATTCCCAACGCTAAACTCGCAAAAGCATCGAAATAAAAATAACCGCAATATTGAGCATGAAACGGATTTTATCTCTAATTTTGAGGGTGCTCCGACTCGAACACAGTCTAATTTTAATCAGTATTTAAGCCGTATTTCTGTCTTGCTTGGAGATGGGTTGAAAATCACAGAAAGTGATATCGCCGAGCTTGAAGCTTTTGATGGTTTCCGCAATTGGCGAGAAGAAAAAGACTGCCAAGTTGGTGAGTACTGGAATATCTGTACCCATCAATTTAGACGTTCGCTTGCAGTTTATGGCGCTCGTTCAGGCATGATCGGACTTGGCGCTTTGTCAGTCCAATTTAAGCATCTAACAGAGTCTATGACGTTGTATTACCGTAATAATGCGGTATTTGCACCAAATATTTTAGTGAGTGACAGTCAAAAAGAGTTTATTCAAGAACTGGAATATCAGCGCTTGGTGCATTCTTATGCACAATTTGAAGATGGTGTAATTAATAGTTCTAGTCGCTTGCTCGGTGGTGCGGGAACGTATTTACAACTACAAAAAGACCGTGAGCAATTGCTGAAGGTTTTCCCAAATCGTGATGAAACCATTAAGCGCATGAAAAAAGGGGAAATTGCTTACAAACCGAGTCTTTTGGGTGCTTGTACTAATCCTGATTCTTGCGAAAAAATTTCATTTACTGCGATTACCAGTTGTTTGAGTTGTGCCCATGCTGTGTTTGATGCAACAAGTGCTGAAAAAATGCAAAAAGCGGTTCATCGACTACAACGGCAGCGAGATATGCAAGTACAGAACAGTCTGCTATACGGGCAAATGGACAGTGAGATTTTGGCTTTAAACAAAATGATTCAAAAAATTAAAACGATTAATATTGAGGTGTAAAATATGAGTGCACTTAATGATTATTACGCTGCTTTAGAGCGATTAAAAGCCAACAAACCGATTGTTCTACCGAAAGGCTCTGCCATTAATAACGATACGGTTGCAATGGAAGCTGGGCGTAAGCGTGGTTCAATTAAGAAGAGCCGTCATGCTGCATTAATTGAGGCTATTGAGCAAGCTGCACAGGCAGCAGAGCAAAATGTTCTTTCGCCTGCACAACGGATTGAGCAAGCGAAAACTAAGACCAAGGCGGTAAAAAGTGATTATGAGCAGCTGAAAGAAGATTATGAAAAGCTTTTGGAAAAGTGTAATTCTTTATTGCTAGAAAATTTTGAGTTGAGGCAAAGTACTCGGACTATTTGATTGATATAGCCACTCAGTTTATGAACTTAGTGGCTTTTTAATAAACGGAGTTAAAAAATATGCCGTTAAAATTATTCCCACGGTCTTAAGTCTACTATTTTGATGATGCTCGCAGATTCTTTATTCACTAAAACCACCATATCGACTGCATTGGCTTTTAACGGTAGCCACGCATCTGCTTTTGGATATTTGGCTAAAGTTTTTTCAACTTTTGTTTTTTGGTTGTACTGTTGCAGTTCTACAAGCGGCAATGCAGGTTTTTGAATTTGGTTTTTAGCTTGAGTGAGTTCAATATAACGATCAGGCTGTTGAGCAAGGGAAATGCCGCCTAATACCTCGGTAAACATATCATTTTGGCGTTGCTGAGTACTAACGGCTGATTTCACTGCAACAAATTGTGGACCAGTCCATGATACCTGTTGAAATTGAGGTTGTACTTGGTCAATATTTTCTAGAATAAGGTCATTTTTTCGCACTAACTCAAAACGATCCACATGGAATACTAACCATGCTGGGCGACCTTGTTCAATGCTAAATACCCCATAACATAAAGCCGCGATTTGAATGAGAATAATCACACTAAGGTCAAATTTAAGTGTTTTTTTGCCTTCTTTATAGACCAATAAACCCAAGACTGGTCCCACAATCACATCAATCGCTAACATCATTAAAAAGATATGAGTCACTCCAACAGCTTGCGCTAAAGGGGATGGATACCAGATGAAAAATACAAGCCCGACAACAAGTAGAGCAATCAGAAATGAAATAGATAAATGGCTTAGAAAAAATTTTAGGCGTTTTGACATATTTTTACTTAAACTTATAATTTTCAGGAACTAAACAGTAGCCAATAATTTTAGGTTGGAATTTAGGTGATAAATGAATACCGAAGTCTTGCTCCACTATACATTCTTGTTTTATATTTGAAATATCTACCATAATAATTATACCTTTTGGAGATAGATCGTTTCTACCTGCACAAGCGTAACTCAATGCCAATGAGCTTTTTTTAGCGAAGGAGATACTACTTAATTCACCATCAGCTTTTGGTTGAAAACCTTGCTTTTTAATATTTTCAAAATTTACTTCTGCAGTTCCGTGAAAGAGAATATGATTATTAGTTTCAATTTCCTCTGGAAATTGTTGATAATTATTTTCTTCACCCAATGCTTGAAACTTATACTTTTTAAGCATAATCTTTTTATTTACTCATTAGTTGCTAAATTTTATCAATAAAAAAAGACTGGCGAACCAGTCTTTTTTTTATTTGAGTTATGTGCTAGGAGCTGTACACGTACCCACACTTTGTTTTTCTACTAATTCTTTACCTGCTACATGCGTAATATTTGTAGCAATACACCAAGTAATGCTTGTAGCATTTAAAGTAGGAGTATAAGCAATTTTCTTACCATCTACACCTGCAGCATTAATTCCAGAAGCCATAACCATTGTAATCACGCCATTTTCAACTGAAGCTGAAGCAACCTCTTTAGTTGCAGCAAAAGTAGAAATACCATTACTTCCTGTATCACAATCAGTTAATGCACCTGTTTCTTGAGCACATAGCCCAATTTCTGTTTTCAATGTATCTGCAGCAGTTAATGCATTACCAATTTTTGCTTTAACTGTATAATTTTGATATTGCGGAATCGCAATTGCAGCCAAAATACCGATAATAGCGACCACAATCATAAGTTCGATGAGCGTAAAGCCCTTCTGGATTGTATGCATAACATTCTCCACAAATGTTGTTAATTTAATTATAAGCTTTGTAAGCTAGTTTATAGTTTGCACAAAGTGTGCCAATGGATATTACTCATTTATTTACTAAGAAATCAATAAATTATAGAAATTCAATAAATCTTAAAACTGCGTTACGTAATTTTATGTAATTAAGTGACAAAAAATGTCAGTTTTGTTCTGTAAGTTGCGCCATATTTCTTGTGGTGCGTTGAAGCTGACAGACAGCTACTATGAAGAGAGAACTGATTGATTATTACATGCCTTTTATTACAGCCCAAAAATCAGAGTAGCAAATATTGGTTGAATGTCATGGTTGGGCACCAACATAGAATAATATGGGTGAATAACTTTTTATTCTCCTTAAACTTGACAATACAAAAGATATAAATGAAAAATTTCGTGATCTATATATTCATTTGAACAGTATGAAGCTCGATGTTTTTACCAAATATTATTTGGAGATTCTGGATATCAATAGTTATGCCATGTAAATGGCAGCATCCAAAGGATGAAAGAGGATAGAATGAAACGACTAGCAGACTTTAAAAATAATGAACGGATACCTCGCTCAGTAATAAAAGCTTTGCCTATGCAATTTGGTGATGACGAACCAACTAGACGCATTGTTCTGCATCATGCAAGACGTGTAATTCTTCAGCATAAAGAAGAAATACAGAAGTTGGCTTATAAATGAGTCTGGATTTTTTTATTCCATTTTTAGCTTATCAAAATTGTAAAATATCTCCTGATCAGTCTGCTTTTATAAAATTAATCCTATCGCAATCAACAAAAGCTATTTTCTGATATGGACAAAAATCAAAATTTTGTCTATCAAAAAGCCTGTCCATATGGACAAAATGAAGAATGAAGTAAAACAAGGTAATTCAATAACTTAATATGTGTCCATATAAAATAACTTATGGAATGTAATAAATTAATGATCGTTGTTGCCATTATTGGTATTCTTGCTGCGATTGCGATTCCTGCTTATCAAGATTACACCATTCGTGCAAAAGCGACGGAAGCACTATCATTAGCATCATCGGCAAAAACAACGATTGCTGAAAATGCTGCAAATGGTGCTGCTGATTTAGCTTTAGGTGTTACTCCAATTGGTACTGGAACAGCATCTGCTTCTGTTACCGCATCTGCAGCAACACCTATTGTTGCTGGCTTAGGTGTAAATACAGGGAGTGGTGTGATTACTGTAACTGGTACTGCTGCAATTAAAGGTGTAGTAATTACTTTAACACCAACTTCTGCGGGTGCTGCAATTGCAGCGGGGACAGCTCCAGGTGCACCAATTGAGTGGACTTGTACTGTAGATTCTGCTGATAATGCTAAATATGTACCGTCTAACTGCCGTACAGTGGCTGCTGCAGGTGGTTCTACTTCAGGTGGTTCTACTTCAGGTGGTTCTACTTCAGGTGGTTCTACTTCAGGTGCTTAATTAATAAAAAAAATAAGCTGTCGTATTAGGCAGCTTATTTTTGGGAAACACTATGATTAAAACCAGTTTATCCATAGTTTTAGCTTTTATATTATGTTTGGTTTTAGGTGTTACTGCTAAAGAATATATTGACTATGAAATTTATGTAAGATTTATAATTTTTTTCTGTATTTTTTTTGGTCTATTTGTGTTGTATAGAGATAATATAAAAAAAATAAATATTTGAATATAAAGAGGAAGAGTAATTTTAAAAGAATATTTTATAAATTTTTTACATTTTTTTTAATATGGATGTTTTGTTTATTATTTTCATTGTTTGTTATTTGTGTAATAGATTTTGAATATTATATTAATTTTTATAATGATGCTTTATTTTATTCCCCAGTAATTTTTTTATTAATATTTTTTTGGATTGTTTACTACGATAAGCGTATGAATAACCCTTATGATGATTATTATTATTTTTCGGTAAACTTTTTAAAAGGGAAAGTGGATTTTGTAAAGCATAAAAAATTTATTTTAGCATCGATTGTTAAAATCCTATTTATACCTTATATGGGCTTTGTTGCACAAACCTATCTCTAAAGGCTGGCGAATTCAAACATGAGGTGCGACAGTTTGAAAAGTCTTATGATAATCAACAAGCTGAGCAAATTTCTCTAATGGTGTAAGCCAATCTAACGCTTTTCTAGGACGAGTATTCAGTGACATGGCAACTTGATTTAAATAATGCTGATCTGCCTGATTTAAATCAATCCCTTTAGGTAAATATTGCCTAATTAAACCATTCATATTTTCGCATGTGCCTTTTT